>JBCCLQ010000043.1:0-11571 GCA_039026795.1 Pseudomonadota bacterium | reverse complement strand
GAAAATCTTATTTATATACGGCGTCACGAACTGCGTTAAAAAACATAGCTATACGCATGGGATATAATTCAACAGGCTTCATATCCGCTGAATTTTTTCCTTCGGATAATCTTAAAACGATCGACGATGTTACTGATCGTATTAATGCTTTTGATCAAAAACTAAAAACAGAGGGTACAACACTATGTATTATTATTTTGCCCTATGAAATGCAGATATCGAATGACGCAGCGCGTGCTTATGCGGACCTAGGTATTGCTTGGGAAGCTGGTTTTCTGGATGGCTCCACACAAAAACTCATCCGCGAGCGCCTGAATACACCATATATCTACGATGGGCTGAAAGCTTTTTCAGGTCTAGAAGATACAGCCAAAGCTGGTGAGTACTTTGTATACAATAAAGGTGATAAAATCGATTTCAACCACCCGAACCGCGCCGGTCATGCCCTATTGGCTGAGGGTTTTGCAGAAAGCGGTAGCTGCCCGATCTTACGCTAAAACTGGAAGTCTTTTTGAATGCCTTTATCACCATTCATGAATGTGACAGTAATTTTCTCACCCAATAATTCAGCTGCCAGATCTTCAACATAATCCGGCGCAGCAATTTTAAAAACAGCACGTGTTTGGTCATCACCTATTGTCATTTCGGGTGGAGTATTCAAAAAATTATCCTTCACTTCGATAATGACATCACTGTTTTCAAACCCGTCACGGGATTCTGCTGTCACAACAACGGAGTCCTTGCCCAAAATCGCTGTACTGAGTTTTAAACGCGGCGTATCGTCAAGGGCCGGCTGCGCATCCCTTGCATCACTCAATGCGTGAACATGTTCGCTGCGTTCGGGTGTCCCTTCGGGAATTCGCAAGGACACTTCATGCGTTTCAGGAATGCAAATTTCCTTACAAATCATCATATCCAGTTTTAAATCAGCCAATATCGGTTTGCCTGGCTCTTGAACACTTAAAGTCATCGGCAAATAGACGTCTCCACCATACCCATAGCCAAAGCTATACAGCCCTGCTGTTTCAAACCGCTTGGGCAATGGCCATAACACTTCAATCTCTTCAATGTTCTTCTTTCCAACCCAATCAAACTGCGGAGCGAGACCTGAATCTCCAGGCATCCGCCAATAGGTATACCAGCCATCGGGTAATGAGATTTTCAAACCAGCCTCAATCTTATCAAGCTGCCCTACCCCCTGAACAGCGCTGACCAACGCGACTTCAGACCTCTCAAACTCGGCTGCACCCGCAGGTACATTCAAAAAAACCACAGCTAATAGGGCTATAAACAGGTGCTTCATCTTGCAAAATCTCCTCAATTTCTGAATGATAAAGCTATGGTTGATGAAAATAAAGGATATCTCGCTGGTCAGGTTTTGCTCGCAATGCCGGGCATGGGCGATACACGCTTTAACCGTGCCGTTATTTATATATGCGCGCATGATAAAAACGGAGCCATGGGCCTTGTGATCAACCACATCGTACCGGGTCTGAAATTCGGATCGCTCCTCAAAGAGTTGAATGTTGCTACGGACATTACAATTCCCAGTGATATCGTAACCTTGCCGGTCATCAATGGCGGCCCTGTTGAAACCGCACGCGGTTTTTTACTGCATTCGAAAGACTTCAAACATGACGATACCGTTGATATCAACGAAAGCTTCAGTTTGACGGGTACAGTCGATGCCTTAAAGGAAGTTGCCAGTGGTCAGGGACCCAAGGATATGGTTTTCACGCTCGGTTATGCGGGATGGAGCGCCGGACAACTTGATCAGGAGCTTCATCAGAACGCTTGGTTAACATGCGAGGCCTCCCGTGATCTGATTTTTGATACCGCTCCGCATGATATGTGGGATGCTGCCGTCGGCCATATCGGCGTTGATCCGTCTTTACTATCTTTGAATTCAGGTCATGCTTGATCGGGATTGACCAACCCGAACAACACATGATCCTGCCATATGCCTTTAATTTGGAAATAAGACTTTGCGAATCCTTCTTCTGTAAAGCCTAGGGTTTTCAGTAAATTGATACTGCGTTCATTATCAGGCAAGCATTCTGCATTAATTCGGTGCAACTTTAATGTTTCGAACGCATATTGAATAATAATGCGCGCCGCTTCGCTCATAAACCCCTGCCTCTCATAAGCTTCATCGATCCAGTACCCCAAAGATGCGTTTTGCGCAGCGCCTCTGCATACGCTATTCAGATTAATACCACCGATTAACGCATGCGTATTTTTATCAAATATTAAAAAACAATAGGCACGATCACTCGCCCAGTCCCGCGTATGTCTATCATAGCGCCGTTCAAAAAACTCTTTACTGAATGAATCCTTTGCCCATTTTGGCTCAAACTCTTTTAGGCGTTCCTGATTGGTTGAGCGTACACGCTTCCATTCCGCATGATCGGATAGCCGCATCGGGCGTAGCACAACACGAAAACCATTCAATTCCAGATTGGGAAGAGTGTTTTGATCTTTCTTTTGAGCCCAGATCATAACAGGCCTTCTAGGCACTCAGCCTTTTGCGGATATCATCAAGCGGCTCCAGTTCTGCCAAGGGCCCGACAGCCGCCAATGTCGGCTTGGATGCAAACATACGTCCCGCCATTGCACAGACACTATCGGCGCTAACAGCTTCCACTTTATCCACCAAAGCCGCGATATCCAGCGCCTCATTTTTATTGATCAGATATTTAGCCTGACGATTGGCACGGCTGAGCATCGATTCACGGCTCATCAGCATGCTTGTTTTTATCTGCGCTTTTGCGCGGGATAACTCTTC
This sequence comes from Pseudomonadota bacterium, assembly GCA_039026795.1. Classification (GTDB taxonomy): domain Bacteria; phylum Pseudomonadota; class Alphaproteobacteria; order Micavibrionales; family Micavibrionaceae; genus JAUHXT01. The sequence goes on along the minus strand of JBCCLQ010000043.1, from coordinate 8,786 downwards.
CGCGCTTACGCATTCCTGAACCATTTTTTGGACTTCGTCACATACTACAGGGATCAATTCAGGAAGTTTTTCAGGTCCTGTACCGGCATAAATCTCCATTTGTCCATCATCATGAAACGCTGTATGTGATGAATACACGGAATACACAAGCCCGCGTTTCTCCCGAACTTCTTGAAACAATCGCGATGACATACCGCCACCCAACATCGTAGACAGCAAAACAGCTGCATAATAATCAGGGTCATCTCTGCGTACGCCTTGAAAGCCCAAAACAATATGGCTTTGCTCCAGCGGTTTTTCCGCGCGGTGCTCTCCACCCTGATAATCTGCAGGAATGTAATTCTCGTTCGAGGCCTGTGGCAAATTCGCAAATAAACGCTTGGCTTCTCGTACAACATCCTCATGCGGCACACCACCTGCGGCAGAGACAACCAAACGATCCGGTGTATAAAACCGTTTCACATACTCGAACAACGTATCCTGCTTCATATTCGAAATAATATCGGCAGTCCCCAAAATCGGCGCGCCCAGCGCCTGTTTCGGGTATGCTGTCTCCTGATACCAGTCAAAAACAATGTCATCAGGTGTATCAAACGTCATGCCGATTTCCTGCAAAATCACATCACGTTCCTTATCCATCTCATCTTCAGGGAATGTCGAGTTTTGAATCATGTCCGCCAGAATTTCCAGCGCAAACGCAAAATCATCCTTCAACAATCGAATGTAATAGGCTGTATTTTCACGCCCGGTATAGGCGTTCATATTCCCGCCTACATTTTCAACCTGCTCACCAATTTGTAAGGTATCACGTGTCGGCGTCCCTTTGAACAGCATGTGTTCCACCATATGCGCAACACCGTTATGCGTTAAATCTTCATGGCGTGTCCCCACATCGGCCCACACACCAATGGCAACAGAGTCAATCTCGGCCACATGATCCGTAACCACGCGCAAACCGTTTGGCAATGTTGTGATCTCAATACCCATTATGCTGTCCGTCTTTCACGCACATAAGTCTGCACCCGCGCCAGATTATTCGGCAGAACATCATAAATTTCCTTCCGCTCGAATATATCAGACAGATGATCAGGTAGCTCAGGCTTCACGCCTGTGGCCTGCTCGACCGCATCCGGGAATTTCGCGGGGTGCGCACAAGCCAGAGCGATAAGCGGGATAGAAGGATCCTGGCGGATCTGCCAGGCAGAAAACAATCCGACAGCCGTATGCGGATCAATCATATATCCTGTTTCCTTGTAACAGGCAGCCATCATTTCTTTTGTCTGCTCATCAGTACAACGCCGCGCATCAAACTCCTTACGCGCACGCGCCATATATTCATCACCAAGGTTAAACTTCCCTTGCTCCTTAAACGCCTTCATCAAAGTTGCTAAGCTCTTTGTATCACGATCCATGGCATCACACAGATAGCGCTCAAAGTTACTGGAGATTTGAATATCCATACTCGGTGATAAAGACGGTTCAACCGTGCTGGACTGCATAACACCATTTTCGAAAAATCGGGTCAGAATATCATTACGGTTTGACCCAATAATCAAACGTTCAATCGGCACACCCATCCGCCGTGCGCAATAGGCTGCATAAACGTTGCCAAAATTTCCTGTCGGCACGGCAAAGGATACTTTACGTTCCGGCCCACCCAGCGATAGCGATGCCGTCACGTAATACACAATTTGCTCCATAATACGCGCCCAGTTGATCGAATTCACGGCTGATAAATTCACTTCACTGTTGAACTTTTCATCGGCGAACATCGCCTTGACCATGTTCTGGCAGTCATCAAACGTACCGTCCAGTGCAATGTTAAAAACATTCGGCGCATCAACGGTTGTCATCTGCCTGCGTTGTACATCGGATGTCCGACCATTGGGGTGCAGAATAAAAATATCGATATTCTTACAATGACGGCAGGCTTCAATGGCAGCCGAGCCTGTATCACCTGATGTTGCACCCACAATCGTGATGCGTTCACCTCTTTGTTCCAGAACATAATCGAATAAACGCCCTAGAAGCTGCAACGCATAATCCTTGAACGCCAGTGTCGGCCCACGGAATAATTCCATGACCCACGCATTCGGACCAATCTGTACCATCGGCGCAGCAGCAGCATGGTCAAACTGATTGCGATAGACATCTTCCAATATAGCCTTCAGATCAGCTTTCGGAATATCGTCACCGATATAGGGTTGAATAATATTAAATGCGATATCGGCATACGGCGTGCCGGCCATGCGTCCCAGTGACGTCCGGTCTACTTCAGGCCACGTTTCAGGAATGAACAAACCCCCATCAGGCGCCAATCCTGTCAATAAAACATCTGTAAAGGATGCGCCGGTTACGCCGCCGCGCGTCGAGAAATATTGTGTCATAACAATAGTTTTAGGAACTTTGAAGAGTGCGGTCAATGCCGCTCTTAGAGAGGTTTTTAAGCCTGAACTAAATACCGCTCTTCGAGGTGATTAAGCAAAGGCGCTGTACTCAACGGTGCGCTTGTCACTTCGTTTAAAAGCTCATCCCGCCTCATTAAGCGCCCTTTGCGATGCACATGTCTGTTCAGCCATTTCCGGATAGATGAGAAGTCGCCGCTCCGTAATCTTTGCGGTAAATCCTGCATATCACGTTTCATTTGGTCATGCAGTTGCGCTGCCATCATGTGTCCCAGCGTATAAGACGGGAAATAGCCGAACTTCCCGACAAACCAATGTACATCCTGCAGGCATCCGTGATGAGTGCCTTCGGGCTCAACGTTGAGGTTCGCTTTTAACTCTGCATTCCAGGCTTCCGGCAAATCTTTCACTGCTAACTCGCCATTGATCAATTGTCGCTCCAATTTCATGCGCAAATTGATGTGAAAGAAATACGTGACTTCATCTGCACGTTTGCGATCTGATGTCGGTTTTACATGCCGCTTCAATGCATACAGATTTTCAGGAGTGATCGACGGATCACCAAATTTCTGGAACAGCCCTTCAACGCGGGGCGCCAGATATTCAAAATATTCGCGCGTGCGACCCAAAATCATCTCAACAAGCAAGGCTTGAGACTCCTGCACAGCAGCCCCCATATCTTGTCCCACAGGTTGATAGCGCCAGATATCGCGCGGCAGCCCCTGAATATATAAACCATGCCCACCTTCGTGCAGTGCACTTTTCATGGACTCCATGAAATTTGCCGCATCCACGTTTTTGATCACAAGCCGTGTATCATCCGGTGTCCCACCTTCAACAGGATTATGTCCTGTCTCGTACAAACCACCACGCTTGAAATCAAAACCGATAAGCTTCAAAAGCGAGCGGTTCAACCACATCTGTAATTGTGGTGGGTACGGCCCTTCCAGTGGAACAGGTTCATCGCGCTGCGCCTGCTTTTCCAAAATTTTCGGCAACAGGGTTTTCAACTTCGTATCAATCTCACCAAAAAACTTTTCAATCTCATCAATGCGTGTGCCGGGCATATATTCCCGCAATAAAGCCTGATAGGCGGTTTCTGTGTGGTGCTCGTTATCCGTCAAACATTTTGAATCTGCGATCGTGCGCTGCAGATCGATCATTTGTTCTAAAAACTCGCGGCCACTTTCCCAGTCATTTTCCCGCATGACGTCACGGTGAATGCGGCGCCCTTCATATGATAAACGTGCACGGCGTTCCATCAATTCAGGATCAACGCGACAATGGTGACGATACATCACCTCCATTTCGCGCAAATTGGCATTGTCCCATTTGTCCCAATCATCTGGATATTGCTGCTGATGCTTATGGGCGTTTTCAACCAACTCGACCACATCATGGTTGGCCAAATCTTCATGCATGCGTCGATATAAGAACGAGATTTGACCCAATCGGCTTTTATAAGCACCTTCAGGCATAGCAGTCAGGAAATCACGCCCCAAAGTCTCTATAATCGCGTTCATCCGCCCAATATCCCGAAACCGCATTTTCAGCTTCATATAATTCGGGCATGGGTGATCAGCACTTTGCTTGGAATTCGGGCCTTCATCAGGTGGATTGGGTGAAGGTAGTTTGAGGACAGGCTTCATAACGCCTGTTTTGGCAATAATGGATTTTACAGGGGAATAAACCCACTGCATTAACCAGTCCCTTAGTTTTTTAAAAAAGCTCAACACGCGAAAATCCATCGGACAAAAACATACACCTATTCATATAAGAACATATTCGTGTGCAGTGCGCCAAAGATTTCTAGGTTTGTAGCAGACAAAAAATCACCCGCTGGTGGGGCGGGTGATTTAAATTTAGGTGCTAAACCGAAAAACTATCTTTTCTTACGAGCAGTTGTTTTTCTTTTTGCTGCAGTCTTGCGCTTTGCAGGCGCTTTTTTCTTGGCAGCTGGTTTACGCTTTGGCGCAGCCTTCTTTTTCGCAGCTGGTTTCTTCTTCGCTGCTACTTTTCTTTTGGCTGGTGCCTTTTTCTTGGCAGCTGTCTTGCGCTTCGCTGGAGCCTTCTTTTTGGCTGCAGTTTTACGCTTTGGTGCTGCTTTTTTCTTAGCGGCCGGCTTCTTCTTAGCTGCTACCTTGCGCTTAGGAGCTGCCTTTTTCTTGGCGGCTATCTTACGCTTTGGTGCTGCTTTTTTCTTAGTGGCCGGCTTCTTCTTAGCGGCTACCTTACGCTTAGGAGCTGCCTTTTTCTTGGCGGCTGTCTTACGCTTTGGTGCTGCTTTCTTAGCTGCTGGCTTTTTCTTAGCTGCTACTTTTTTCTTAGGAGCTGCCTTCTTAGCTGCTGGCTTCTTTTTAGCGGCTGTTTTCTTTTTAACAGTCGTTTTTTTCTTAGCCGCTGTTTTCTTTTTCGCAGCAGCAGCAGACTTCTTCGCAGCAGCAGCTTTCTTTGTTGCTGTTGTTGCGCGCTTTTTCGCCTTTGGTTTAGCAGCCTTTTTCACGGCTGTTGTTGCCATCTTGGCAACTGTCTTTTTACGTTTAGTGGCGGTTGCTTTTTTCTTAGCAGCCGGCTTTTTCTTCTTAGCTGTAGCCATAATTTTTCTCCATCTCCTAGGTTTGGTTCGAAAAAATTCTTTATCAATGTGGAAGTTGACAGGTGAGGTTTAAGAAAGAGTAAAGATACCCAGTAAAATACTCTGACAAAATTGTACCCGAATTTCATAAAATTGCGATACTGAATTCAAATTTTTTTCACATGGCGCTTGACAGCTTTAGGCGCACCCTATAGACCGCAGAAACCCTGCCGTTACAGAAATTTACATGCCAAAAACCAAGGGTTTTCGAGCACCTCTTTATCCACACGATTATTAAATTCAATGGAATCAAGGACCTAAAAAACGAATCATTGCGATAATTGATTCGCTGTCGATTTGAGTAACTTTTATGTCGTTTTCGGGTTCTTTTATAAGCAAAACCCCCTCTCGATTTATATTATGACAATATATTGTGGGTAAATTTGTGGACAAATGCACAAATTTGGCATACTAAATGCATATATTAACAAAAGATTAACGACATTTACTTATGTCAATAAACTCAAAGGTTTGTAACCTTTGGGTTAGTTCCTTCGAAGGAGAAAGTATGGATAAAGTAAAAGGCGTCACTGCAGGCACAATGGATCTGCGCCAGCGCAAAAAGCGTAACTGGTGGGATGATGATGACGCAGACACATTTGAAAATAAATGGATGACCGGCCCTGCGGCGGGGAACGCCAATGCGTCTACACCACTGTCCATGATCGGCCAATCCAAAACCGATAAGGATGCCATACTCATAAGTCAGCAAAATCGTTTTGACGGGCAAAGCGTCCGAGCGGCAAAATCAAATCCCTATACCCGCGCCAATACAAATGCGCCGAAAAAACCCGAACATAACGGCGAACAATATACTTTCGCCTTTGTCGCTGAATCCAAAATCGATACGGAGGCTTAATATACCCCTATCCCTTGAGGGAGAGGGATGCGAATATCTTAGCGGATAGTCATGAGCTTAGATGAAGCTGGGTGAGGGGTTTTATAAAAAGTGTTAAATTATACACCCTCACCACTCGCCTAAACGTTTTGCAAACAAAACCCAAGGCTCTTTGCCTCTCCCCCTGGGAGAGGATCGTTAGAAAGGAAAACAATCATGTCTATCAAACAACTCACGGCCTTTTTTGGTTGGTGCACGGTCATCAATATTCTGATCTTGTCGATCAGTTCGTTTTTCGTGGTGGTCTTGCGTAAAAAATTATCGGCATTCACACAAAGATGTTTGATATCGGTGTTGAGGATGTGAAGGGCAAATATTTCGACTACCTCGCCCGCTATAAAATTCTCATCCTCTTTTTCAACTTAGCCCCATATCTAGCGCTACGCCTGTTTGCTTAAAAAATACCCAAGACCCGCTTCCGTTCGGCGAGGAGCGTTTTGTAATAATGCGCGAGGGTGTCACAGCTCGGCACCATCACCTGTTCGAAACTTTTGGTAATAGCTTCCAAATGCTCGGCATCGAATTCCTGCCCCTTGCCGAGCTTGATACTATCCATTTTCCATTGGCCAAAACCGCGTTCTTTTTCTTCGCGGTCCATCAGGTATTTGATATTGGTATGACGTTTGTCGTCTTCGATCCGCGCGGTTAAGGCACGTAAATCGCTCTCTTCCCCTTCAATGATTTGTAAAAAATGCCCATCGAGGAAAAACAAAACACCCGTGATGTTATCGTTCGCATTGTTCTTTTTTGATGCGGTGATAATGTCGGCAATCACGTCATCGACATCACCCGCGACTTCAACAAATTCACTGGTATAGGCAATCATATGCATATCATTACTCCCATTCTATAGTGCCCGGAGGCTTGGACGTTATATCATACACAACCCTATTGATGCCGTGCACCTCGTTAATAATACGTGTGGACACGCGGGACAAAAATTCATGATCGAAATGAAAATAATCAGCCGTCATACCGTCTGTTGATGTTACCGCACGCAACGCACACACATAATCATAGGTGCGCGCATCCCCCATTACGCCAACGGCTTGCACGGGCAGTAGAACAGCAAAAGCCTGCCAGATCGCATCGTAAAGCCCTGCGTTTTTAATCTCTTCGAGGTAAATCACATCCGCTTTGCGCAGAATTTCGATCTTATCGCGCGTGATTTCCCCCGGAATACGAATGGCCAGTCCCGGCCCCGGGAATGGATGGCGGCGGATAAAATCTTCGGGCATGCCAAGCTCACGCCCCAATTCGCGGACCTCATCCTTGAACAACTCTCTGAGCGGCTCCACGAGTTTCAGCTTCATGGTGTCTGGCAACCCGCCGACATTATGATGCGATTTAATAGTCACAGAAGGCCCGCCGGTAAAGCTCACACTTTCGATGACATCAGGATAAAGCGTGCCTTGCGCGAGAAACTCTGCATCGCCGACTTCCTTCGCGCGTTTATCAAACACATCAATAAACAGCTTCCCGATCGTCTTGCGTTTGGTTTCGGGATCACTCACTCCGTCCAATGCACCCAAAAACAAATCTTCGCTCTCATCATGGATCAGCGGAATATTGTAATGATCACGGAACAAATTCACGACCTGCTGGCTTTCGCCTGTGCGCATCAAACCCGTGTCGACATATATACATGTCAACTGATCACCAATCGCTTCGTGCAGCAATATCGCGGTCACTGAACTATCAACACCGCCGGACAGGCCGCAAATGACTTTTGCATCGCCGACCTGATCACGAATTTTGGCAATCGCTTCTTCACGAAATGCCGCCATCGTCCAGTCGCCGGAGCATTTACAAATCTCATGCGTGAAGTTTTTTAACAGCTCTTTTCCATGCGGCGTGTGCACCACTTCAGGGTGGAATTGTGTACCGTAAAAACGACGATCTGTGTCGGCAATAAATGCAAAAGGCGCTCCTTCCGATTTACCAACCACTCTAAACCCTGCTGGCAGCGCAGCCACATGATCACCATGGCTCATCCAGACTTGTTCTTTCGAACCCGGTTGCCAAACCCCTTGTAAAAGCTTGCTATCATCCGTGATCTCAACATAGGCACGGCCAAATTCGCGGCTTTGCTCCGATTCCACTACGCCGCCAAGCTGTTTGACCATCGTCTGCTGGCCGTAACAAATCCCAAAAATGGGTAGGCCCATCTCAAAAATTTCCTGCGGTGCCGCCGGTGCATCATCATCCAGCACGCTGCAAGGCCCACCGGATAAAATAATTCCCTTGGGATTGTAGGCTCTGATTTTATCTTCATTAGCCTGATTGAACGGCCAGATTTCACAATAAACACCGCTTTCACGCACACGCCGCGCGATCAATTGCGTATATTGCGCACCGAAGTCGAGGATCAAAATATGATCGTGCTTGTCTGAAGGATTGAGATTGGTGGATGTGTTTTGCGTTTGTTCCATGAGATTATTTACACGCTAAAGCACGCAAAATCAAAGGGTTTTTACGCCACTCTGGGGCGATATTCTTCATATGCTCTGGATTTTAAAAATTCCTGAACGCGCTTGTCATTCGGATTCCAATGTGTGATATGACGTGAACCGCTCATGGGCTTATCATCTATGACCAATTCTAATAAACTTGCGCCTGCCTCTTGATAAACAAGTGCTTTGCTATCAACTCTATTCGCGCCGAATTCTATAACATCAATACTGTTCATTTGAAACAAGGCCTCTGATTGATGAATTGTGGTTGAAAACACAACCTGTCTTTCGAAGAGCCCCGCTTTCTTGACCCAGCGCGCAAAGGCTGTCACTTAAGGGATTTCATCAAAGTCTACAAGTGTTCCGACAGCATCGTAAAAAATACCGTAAACGAT
>JBCCLQ010000042.1:0-11609 GCA_039026795.1 Pseudomonadota bacterium | reverse complement strand
CTGGCACAAGCCGGACAAAAAGAAGACACAAAGGTCTGGCAGCTTATTGATCAGGTTGGAGGTCGTGGCCTTATGATCGGTGGAGCGCAGATGTCTGAAAAACACTGCAACTTTATGATTAACACGGGTGATGCGACAGCCACAGATATTGAGAGTTTGGGTGAAGAAGTACGCAAAAGAGTTTTGGAAACATTCGGACTCACGCTACGTTGGGAAATTAAACGTATTGGACAAGAACTATGAGTAAAACAATCGCAGTCATTTGTGGCGGCCCGTCAGCAGAAAGAGGGATCTCTCTAAACTCTGCTCGTTCGGTTATGGATCATTTATCCAGCGCAGGGCTAATAATTTTACCGTTTTACGTTGATAAGAACAAAAACTTTTACTCAATTTCTCGCTCTCAGCTTTATTCAAACACACCATCTGATTTTGATTTCAAACTTCAAAGCAGTGCGCAAAAACTCACTGAAGACGAATTCATTGTGTCATTGAAAGAAGCCGACATTGTTTTTCCGGCTATTCACGGTGCCTATGGCGAAGATGGTGAGTTGCAGGCCTTTTTAGAAAAACACAGTATTCCTTACATAGGGGTGAGCAGTACAACCTGTGAGTTGATGTTTCATAAAAATAAAGCGGCGCAGACTCTCAGAGAAAATGGATTTCCAACAATAACATCGCTTTTGATCTCTCCTGATGATGAGGATTGGAAAACAAAGTTGCAGCGTTTTTTTGAAATGCGGAATTTGGAAAGAGCTGTGGTCAAGCCTGATGCAGGAGGATCGTCCTTGGGGGTTTCCTCTGTTGCCAATTATGAAGATGCTTTTGAAAAAGCACAGACACTGATCGATCAGAAGATTTGTTCGCATGTTCTGGTCGAACCTTTTTGCGAAGGACGCGAATTCACAATTATCGTGATTGAGGATGATGATGGCAATCCGTTACCTCTCATACCGACTGAAATCCAGATTAATTATGATGGAGGTCAATTGTTTGATTACCGTCGTAAATATCTGCCGACATCAAACACTAAGTGGCTTTGTCCTCCCTCCTTCGACGAGTCGATTACCAAAAAGATCCGCAGCTATGTTGTCGATATCTTCAAGCTTTTCAAAATGAGGGACTTTGCAAGGATTGATGGCTGGGTTTTGGATGATGGGCAAATATTGTTCACTGATTTCAATCCAATTAGCGGGATGGAACAAAATAGCTTTATATTCCAGCAAGCTAGTCGCGTCGGATTATCGCACTCTGATATACTCCAGCACGTTATACAAACCGCCCTAAAGCGCTATGACATTTCATTTGAAGCCGCTTCTCAGCCTGCCAATGAGAATAAAAAACCCGTTTTTGTTTTGTTTGGAGGCGATACAGCAGAGCGTCACGTTTCGGTTATGAGCGGAACCAATGTTTGGTTGAAATTGAAGGCGTCACACAAATATGAACCCGCACCGTTTTTCTTGGATCAGAATGGATGTGTTTGGGCCTTGTCTTACACTTATGCTCTTAAGCATACGACAGAAGAGATTTTTGAAGACTGTCAAAATAGTGCCGACATTCAATCAAGATCAAAGACTTACATCAAAGATATTGCATGTAACTTGAAGTTAGTGTCTGAAAGTGAAGGCAATTTAAGCTTGCCGCAAAAACATAGCCTCGAAGAATTTTTAAATTTGGCTCAGGAGAAAAGCGCTTTTGTATTTTTAGGATTGCATGGAGGAAAGGGTGAGGATGGAACACTTCAATCTCAACTGAGCGACTTGAATATTCCGCATAACGGTTCCGGAGCGGCAGGGGCAAGGCTCTGCATGAATAAAGCCGAGACAGGCGAGAGAATAATGGCTTTAAACGATGAAGCAATTATATCTGCCGGTAAGAAAAAAGTGAGTTTGGATGACCTGACATCGCTGGCAGACAATGAACTCTCGGATTTTTGGAATAACCTGAAATTGGAACTCAAGTCAGATACATTTATTATCAAGCCACAAAATGATGGTTGTTCTGCTGGTATTGTAAGGCTTAACAAATTTGAGGATTTAACCAATTATGTCCGTTTTGTAGAAAGCGGTTCAGCATACGCCTCTCCGGGTACCTTCTCCGCTCACGACACAATCATCGAAATGCCCAGCCAAAGTGAAAAAGACTTCCTGATCGAAGAATTTATTGAAACCGACATCATTGAAATCCGGGATAATGATTTGTTCTATCAGGATATATCCGGTTGGCTTGAACTCACGGTAGGGGTTTTAGAATCCGGTGGGAACTATCAATCGCTTGATCCCAGCATTACGGTTGCTGACGGTGCAGTTTTAACTTTGGAAGAAAAATTTCAGGGCGGTACGGGTATAAATATCACGCCACCGCCTGATGATATTGTTTCACCCACACAACTTGATGTTATTAAATCGGGTATTGAGAGGGTTGCACGTCAACTAAATATTGAAAATTATGCCCGAATTGATATCTTTTTTAATAGAAAGACAAATCAAATCCTCGTGATTGAAGCCAACACCCTTCCGGGATTAACGCCATCTACAGTCATTTTTCATCAGGCTTTGGCACAGAATCCTCCCTTATATCCTACGGCTTTTCTGGAAAAGATTATTGATCTGAAGCTAAACGCATCATGCCCAAAAGAAGTACAAAACGAAGTTCTATCCTCACAAAACGCTCCCGCAAGGGCCAGCGTTTCATAGAGTTTGCTCGTAAATTCGGAATTAAGCTTGGAATATTAGTTTTTATCTTATGGCTCGGCGCCTGGGTCCAGATGTCGGGCGGTTTTGCGCGTATCGGTGAGTGGGCTGAGTTTAAAATGGTCAATGCGTCTGGAACGCTTGGCTTCACGGCTGAAAATGTTCTGGTCGAAGGGCGGATGTATACCGATCCCGATGCCATTCGTGCGATTGTAAATATCCAAAAGGGCGATCCATTATTTGCTCTTAACCCTGCTGAAGCGAAGGACATGCTGGAAAAGCTGTCATGGGTCAAAAGCGCAGAAGTGCAAAGGCGCTTGCCAGATACACTCTATATCGAATTAGAAGAGCGCCAACCGCTGGCTTTATGGCAGAGAAACAAGCGAGTTTCCCTGATTGATCGCGAAGGAAAGATTTTAACCGAGCAGAAATTAAAACGGTTTAAGGATTTGGTGATCGTAACGGGTAAGGCGGCTGAAACAGAAGCGGAAAATCTAATCAAACATTTGAACGCAGAGCCAACCATTCGTGCGCGCACCGAGGCTGCTGCTTTTATTTCTGAAAGACGCTGGGACGTAAAACTCAAAGATGGCAAAACGATTAGGCTTCCTGAAGATGATATCGGTTTTGCTCTGCACCGTTTGGCCAAACTGGATGAAGAGGAAGGCATTCTGGATCGTGCGATCCTATCGATTGATTTGCGCCAGCGTGATCGCATTTCGGTACAAACATCCCCTAATTCTGTTGAAAATTACAAAGCCAGCTACACCAAAAAAGACGGGGCGATATAGGCCATGAAAAGCAAGTCGTTACCGCGCGGGTCTGTGATTGCTGCTCTCGATATCGGGTCGAGCAAGATCGCCTGTTTTATCGGGCAAATCATTGATGATGATGGCGGTGTTGAAATTGTTGGGGTCGGGCACCAGGCGTCCAAAGGCATGAAGTCAGGCACGATTACCGATCTGGAAGCAGCCGAAGGCGCTATTCGCTCGACTGTTCATGCAGCTGAAAATATGGCCGCCGAAGTGATGAAGGGTTACCCCTTACGCGAAGTAATTATCAATGTACCGGGGGTGCACAGCCAGTCGCATGCTATGTCGGCCAGCATTCAAGCGATGGGGCAGGAAATATCTGATAATGATGTGCGCCGCGCTTTGGTGAAGGCACAAAATCAGGTGGTGGGTGAAGAGCATGAGCTTATTCATACTATTCCTGTTGATTTCAATATCGATGGTCATGAGGGTATTCGTGATCCGCGCGGTATGGTCGGGCAAAATCTGGATGTTGGTATTCATATGGTCACGGCGGCCATTGGTCCGATGCAAAATTTTGCCACTTGTGTTGAACGCAGTCATCTAGATATCACCGCACTATGCTCCGCTTCTTATGCGGCCGGTTTATCATCGTTGGTTGAGGATGAAATGGATTTGGGGTCGACCGTCATTGATATGGGTGGCGGTGTCACGTCGATTGCCGTGTTCCAAAGCGGACGCATGATTTTCTGTGACGCTATTCCTTTAGGCGGTATGCATGTGACCAGCGATTTGGCGCAAGGGCTGACCTGTTCATTACAGGATGCTGAACGTATCAAAACATTATACGGAAGCGCGATGGCTGCCGCGAGTGACGAGGGTGAGTTTATTGATGTCCCGCAGGTCGGGGAAGAGGGGATTAGCCAAAGCAATCATGTGCCGCGCTCGCTACTTGTTGGTATTATTCAACCGCGTATCGAAGAAATTCTGGAACTGGCGCGCGAAAAGCTCAATGCAAGTGGTCTTGCGGGGAGTATTGGTCGCCGTGTGATTTTAACGGGCGGCGCATCGCAATTGGGCGGCGTGCGTGATCTCGCGCAAGTTGTTCTGGATAAACAGGTGCGGGCAGGTCGTCCGATCCGGATTGCCAGTTTGCCGGATGCAGTGTCTTCACCATCTTTTGCCACAACGGCTGGCTTGCTCACCTACATCACGGAACGCCAACATGAAATGCCGGCTGAAATAGTTGCGTCTGTCGAAGGCGGCAATCTGTGGGAGCGTGTGAAACTCTGGTGGAAAGAAAACTGGTAACCTGCAGTTGATTTTACTTTTTCAGTGCGTTGCCACGCTCCTAAAATAAGTGAACTATTCGTCGTCGCTTGCGCCTGCTGAAAAAACAAAATCACCATGCAGAAAAGCAGTTTTTAACAATCCAGTGGATAATACAGAACTTATCCACAATTTTATAAAATGCCCTCTTCCGCACATTAGAGACTCATGAAACAATCTCAAAACATGAATCAAATGAGTCTGTTACGAGTCATAGTTGAATCAGTTTTGTAGAAGGAGAGTTGTCTGAAATCGTTTTAAACCGCCCTTTTGTTGGCTTCTCTGGAATTTTCACGATTCCGTCCGACAAAAGAAACTATTAGAATCTATTCCAGACCACCAATGGAGGTTCCCACATGATAAACGTTCGAATACAAACACCCGAGGTAAATACATTGTCACCCAAAATAACGGTTTTAGGCGTTGGCGGCGCAGGCGGAAATGCGGTCAACAATATGATCCAGTCCAATCTGGAGGGATGTGAATTTATAGTCTGCAATACAGATGCGCAGGCTTTAGAGGGATCACTATCTGATAAAAAAATTCAACTGGGTACACATGTCACCGGAGGGTTGGGTGCTGGTGCCAATCCTGAAGTTGGTAAGCAGGCTGCCGAAGAAAGCCTCGATGAGCTGATGTCTCATCTGGAAGGCGCAAACATGGCCTTCATCACTGCCGGTATGGGCGGTGGTACAGGAACAGGTGCGGCGCCCGTTATTGCAAAGGCTGCACGTGATGCCGGTGTTTTAACTGTCGGTGTTGTGACCAAGCCGTTCCATTTCGAAGGAACACATCGCATGAAAATGGCGGAAGAAGGTATTCATGAAATGCAGGATTACGTTGATACATTGATTGTGATCCCGAACCAGAATTTGTTCCGTGTTGCGAATGAAAAAACAACATTTGCCGAAGCGTTTAAAATGGCGGATAGCGTTTTGCAATCCGGTGTCCGTGGCGTGACTGATTTGATGGTCAATCCCGGTATTATTAATCTGGACTTTGCCGATATCCGTTCAGCGATGATGGAAATGGGTAAGGCGATGATGGGAACCGGTGAAGCAACTGGTGAACGTCGTGCGATCGAAGCTGCCGAAGCTGCGATTAACAATCCATTGTTGGATGATGTCTCAATGAAAGGTGCGCGTGGTGTCATTATTAACGTGACCGGCGGTGCAGACATTGCATTGTTTGAAGTGGATGAGGCTTGTAACCGTATTCGCGATGAAGTTGATCCAAATGCGAACATCATCTTTGGTACATCACTCGATGAGCGTATGGATGGCACAATGCGTGTGTCTGTTGTTGCGACAGGCATTGATGCGGCCGAAGCCAAAAAGACACGTCCATCAGGTGTGAAAGTCACATCAATGACACGCAAGCCGTTGGAAGTTCCTGAGAAGCCGGCTGCAACTGCTGCTCCCACTACTCCAATGGGAAGAGCGATGCCGGCCAGTTCAACATCATTCCGCTCGTCTATTCCTTCACAACCGGCACAACCGTCAACAGCGCCTGTCGTGCGTGAGATGACAAACGCCGTTCGTGCGGCAGCTTCTACAGCCAGTGCAGCGGCTGCGAAAATGGAAGAGCCGGAAGCTGATATGTTTGAACAGCAGGATTTGGTTGAGCAGGCAAAGGCGCCTCAACCAATGCAGCCGCAAGCAACAGCAGGTCGCGGATATGTTCAACAAGGACAATTTATTCCACCCGCACCCGTTGTGCCTGAGCGTCAAACACCTGTAGCTGCTCAAGCTGGAGGTTTTGGCCCTCAGCTGGGTGGTACAACACCGGCACCGCAACAGCCTCAGCGCATGGGTAATGACAGTGCTCTGGTCTTACGTCCGCCGGTTCCTGGCCAAGGCGCTGCAGAACGCAAGCAAACACCATCACTGTTTGAACGTATTACTGGCGTCCGTAAGGATATCATGGGTGAAGACAAGGCCACAGAAACTAGCTCTGGTGACACATCATCTGGTGGAACAGGCGATTTCGCAGGATTGCGCGCTTCATCGCCAAGTGCTTCTGATGCGCCGTCACAAGGCAGTCTGAATATTGACTCACCGTCTGCCCCAAAACGTGCCGAAGATGAGCTTGATATCCCGGCCTTCCTCAGACGTCAGGCAAACTAATTTCTAATCCCGAAAGGGTGTCCTCCATAAGTAACTATCGAAGGGGTTTTATACCCCTTCTTTTTTATTCTATTTTAGGATATAATTCCTATTACTTTGATATAACACTAAAGGACGTACAAAAAAATGAAGCAGAAACGGACTATTAAAAAACCAAATAAAATGAACGACTTAATATTTGAGGCGCGTACATTGCACGGGAACGAACTATTAACTGCCCTTCATGTTACAAAGCGTAACAAAGGGTGATTTGAGGTTGAGTGGGGCCTTTCCTATATTGAGACTACAAGAAAAGGTTCTAAAATTTATGCAAAAAACACTACAAAAGTCATTCGAAATCAACGACATAGGGCTGCACTCTGGTGGTATGGTTCGTATGGTCGTCAAGCCTGCGAAGGCCGATTTGGGTATTGTTTTTCAACGCATGGATATTACAGACCGCGACAACATCATTCCTGCTCGTTGGAATAACGTGGTTGATACGCAACTTTGCACAGTCATCGGAAACAAAGCTGGCGTAACTGTCGGCACAATCGAACATTTAATGGCTGCATTACGCGGATGCGGGGTTGATAACGCGATCGTTGAGTTGGATGCGCCTGAAGTTCCTGTGATGGATGGAAGTTCTGCTGCTTTTGTCGAAGCAATAGATAAAGTCGGTGTTGTAGAGCAGGAAAGTCCTTTACGCGCAATTCGTGTTCTGAAGGACATTTTGGTCGAAAAAGATGGTAAACGTGTAAAGCTTAGCCCGTCAGACGAAAGCTTATTCAGCGGTAAAATTGTTTATGATCACCCTGTTATCGGAACACAGGAACAGGAATTACAACTTAGAGACGGTAATTTCCGTGATGAATTGGCTGAGGCACGCACATTTGGTTTGTTGCGCGATGTAGAGATGATGCGCTCTGCCGGATTGGCTCTGGGTGGTTCGCTGGATAATGCCGTTGTCTTGGATGACGATAAGGTTTTGAACGAGGATGGTCTGCGCTTTGATGATGAATTCATTCGTCACAAGCTCTTGGATGCCATTGGTGACCTGTTTTTGGCGGGTGCGCCTATTCTCGGTGCTTATCAAGGTGACTGCGCAGGACATGCCATGAATAACGAGATATTGCATGCCTTGTTCGCGGATCAATCTAACTGGGAATGGATTGATATATCGAATGCTCAGTCACTGCCTATTTCAAACGAAAAAGAAGCCGTAATCGCCTGATTTTAAGGGGATTGTATGTCGCTTTGCTCTTCCAAAATGAGCCTAAGGGCGCTATGACTCTACCTATGAGATTATTTTCGTATGTCCTGATGTTAGTGCTTCTTGGTGGAGCGTTCACTTTGAGTGCTTGCTCGTCTGATGATAATGGTGAAGATCAGCCAAATATATCATCACGTGATCAGCAGCCTGTTGAAGAGCTGTATAACAAAGCTGCCAATTCTTTGGATGACAGGCGATATGCACAAGCGAGTCGAGAGTTTGAGGAGGTTGAGCGTCAACATCCTTATTCGCAATGGGCAACAAAGGCTCAGCTGATGTCTGCTTTTGCAGCTTACAAGGACAAAAGCTACGACGAAGCGGTTTTAGCTTTAGACCGTTTCATTCAGCTGCATCCCGGTAATGAGGATATCGATTACGCGTATTACTTACGCGCGCTTTCTTTTTACGAGCAGATTTCTGATGTTGCGCGTGACCAAATGATGACGGAATTAGCGTTGGATTCATTGGAAACGCTCATCACCAGATTTCCAGATAGCCGATATGCCAGAGACGCAACCTTAAAACGTGATCTGACTTTGGACCATTTGGCTGGTAAGGAAATGGAAATTGGACGGTATTATCTGGCGCGCGGACATGTGAATGCTTCGATCAACCGTTTCCGCAGCGTTGTGAAAGATTACCAAACAACAACACATGTGCCTGAGGCTTTACATAGGCTTGTCGAGGCTTATTTGATTTTGGGGTTAAAGGCTGAAGCAACGCGCGTTGCTTCTGTTTTGGGTTACAATTATCCTGGATCAAAATGGTATGAAGACAGCTTTAACATTCTGGATCCTGAATTGCGTGAACAGCTTATGGACGACCGCTCTTTTGTTGATAAGACAGTCGATTCCCTGTTCCGTCCGGATTAGGCAGGAAGCGGGGCCATGCTCGCATCTTTAAATATAAAAAACGTCGTTCTCATCGATCAGCTTCGCATTGAATTCCAATCAGGCTTGTGTGCTCTCACGGGTGAAACCGGCGCTGGTAAATCCATATTGTTGGACTCGCTGGGGCTGGCTTTGGGCGCACGGTCCGATGCAGGCTTGGTACGGAAAGGTACAGACCAAGCGAGTGTCACTGCAGAATTTGATATTCCAGTAGATCATGATGTTCTGGCTTTTTTAAAAAAACAGGATATTGAAGGCGATACGAATTTAATTTTAAGGCGTGTTGTGAATAGTGACGGCCGTTCCAAAGCGTATTTGAATGATCAGCCGATCAGTGTAACTTTGCTGAAACAAATTGGTGAAATGCTGGTCGAAATTCACGGTCAGTTTGATACGCAAAGCTTGCTGAATCCGAGAGTTCATAGAGGCTTGCTGGATGATTATGGTGTCAAAGCCAAAGACACCAATGCCATGTCAGCCAGCTGGTTGGCATGGAAAGATAAAGAGCGCGCTTACTTACAAGCCAAAGAAAAAATGGATCAGGCACGCGCTGATGAAGAGTTTTTGCGTCAGGCAGTTGAAGATCTGGATGCGTTATCACCCAAAGGTGCAGAAGAGCAAACATTAACATCATTGCGTGAGCGCCTGATGAAGCGCGAGCAGTATCTGGAAGGCATGAATACGGCGCGTGCAGCCGTAGAAGACGCGGAAGCTGCGATGGGGCAGGGGTGGCGTGCACTGGAACGCATTGGCGAAGATGCTAAACCCATGATCGAGGGTATGGATAGAGCGTCAGCAGAATTGCAGGAAGTTTTAGCGGGCATTGCCTCTTTCTCAACCGATTTGGACCAGAGTGAATATTCGTTACAGGAAATTGATGATCGTTTGTTTGCTCTGAAGGCTCAGGCGCGCAAACATGGGTGCGAGATTGATGCGTTGGCCGAAAAACGCGAAGAATTAGCGCAAGCCTTAAACCTTATCGAAAGTCAGGATGATGTTCTGGATGAGTTGATGCGGACCGTTCAAAAAGCCAGAGAAGCTTACATCGAAAAAGCAAAAGTTGTTAGCAAAGCGCGTGAAGCTGCTGCCAAAAAGCTCGATAGTTTGGTTGCGAAAGAATTGCCGCCACTGAAAATGGATAAAGCCAGATTTGAAACGTCTATTGAAACACTGGATGAGCAAGACTGGAGCGCGCGTGGTGTTGAGCGAGTTCAGTTTTTAGTGGCGACTAACCCGAATGCTGAAGCAGGTCCGATTAATAAAATCGCTTCTGGTGGTGAAATGGCACGTTTTATGTTGGCGTTAAAAGTTGTGTTGGCCGAAGTCGGTATTGCGGGTTCACTTGTGTTTGATGAGGTCGATAGCGGGATTGGCGGTGCGACGGCCGATGCGGTGGGTGAGCGCTTGGCAAAACTGGCAAAGCACAGGCAGATATTGGTTGTGACACATTCACCGCAAGTCGCTGCACGTGCCGGTCATCACTGGATTGTGGCTAAAGATGGTAAGAAGGATGTGCGGACTAATGTTATTGCTCTGCCTGAGGATCAAGAACGCAGGGAAGAAATCGCGCGCATGTTGAGCGGCGCGGAAATTACAGAAGAGGCCCGTGCAGCAGCCAATAAGCTACTCGAAGGGCGGGCAGCATAAATGTCAGCTTTGTTCGATCTGGATAACGAAGACGCGCGAGCGCGACACAAAAAGCTCGTTAAAGAAATTCAAAAACATGATGAGTTGTACCATGGGCAAGATAATCCTGAGATATCGGATGCAGACTATGACGCACTTCGCAACGAACTGATTGCTTTAGAGGAAAAATACCCAGAGTTAGCAGACGAAAAAAGCCCAACACAGACGGTGGGTGCTAAACCTGCACGTGGTTTTCAGAAAGTACAACACGCTGTGCCTATGTTGTCGTTGTCGAATGTGTTCAGCGAAAAAGAACTGGACGACTTTATAGACCGCATACGCCGTTTTTTAGGATTGGGTGATGACGAAGTGGTCGAAATAGTTGCAGAACCCAAGATTGACGGCCTATCTTGTTCATTAAGGTATGAAAAAGGAAAGTTGGTCTTCGCAGCTACGCGCGGTGATGGGCAGGTTGGCGAAGACATCACCGAAAATGTGAAAACGATTTCGGATGTACCGCAGACGATTGAAGGAGATGTGCCTGACGTTTTGGAAGTGCGTGGTGAGATTTACATGGCGCGTGATGATTTCCTCGCCTTGAACAAACGACAGGAAGAAGAGGGGAAGCAGGTTTTTGCAAACCCACGCAATGCGGCGGCCGGCAGTGTCCGTCAATTGGATTCAAATATTACAAAATCACGGGTCTTGAAGTTCTTTGGGTATGCTTTGGGTGAATTGAGTTCGCCTATCGCGGATACGCAATGGGGTATTCGCGAGAAATTGACGAATTGGGGCTTTCCTGAATCGCAGCCAGCAGCGCTGTGTCAAAATACAAAAGACATTATGGCGTTATACCGTCGCATTGAAAAAGAACGTCCTGATTTGCAATACGACATTGACGGTGTTGTCTACAAGGTCAATCGATTGGACTGGCAGGAACGTTT
>JBCCLQ010000041.1:0-11811 GCA_039026795.1 Pseudomonadota bacterium | reverse complement strand
ATTCTCCGAAATTACTGGACAACACATTACGCCTCAAAGCACGCCCGGACATACGCTTCGCCGGACAGATCACGGGCTGTGAGGGTTACGTGGAAAGCGCCGCCGTCGGCATCATGGCCGCGCGTTTTGCCGCTTCTGAAATCCTTGGGGCACCTATCGAAACACCACCTGAAACCACAGCGCTTGGTGCAATCCTGTCTCACATCACTGGCGGCGCAGATGCCAAAACGTTCCAACCGATGAATGTGAATTTTGGCCTCTTCCCGCCGATAGACGTTGCACGCGAAGAACTCAAAGGCCTCAAAGGAAAAGAAAAAGGCCGCTACAAAAAAAAGAAAATGTCACAACGCGCCTTGAATCATTTATCCTCATGGATAAATGAGCATCAAAATACAAAGGCTGCATAATATGACACACTCACTTAAAAGATATTTAGCACTAACAATTATGTTTTTGTGCTTGAGCCCTGCCGCCATGGCCGCTGATAAAGCAGGAACCGTTACAGCATTTGAAGGACAAGTCGAAGTCACACGAGAAAGCAAAACGGTACCCGTTTCCGTTAACGCTGCCATTCATCTTGGTGATGTGATCGAAACAGAAGAGAATAGCCGTATTCAAATAATCTTTAATGATAAAACGGAACTCACCCTTGCCGACAATATGAAGATGACAATCGACGAATATGTCTTTGATCCGGACGCAGAATCAAACATCAAACTGTCCGTTCTGCGCGGTACGTTTGCATTTGCATCCGGCCTTATCAAAAATGATAACGTCAAAATTGATGTTCCCCACGGGACTATCGGCATCCGCGGAACCAAGTTTCTGGCAGGTGAATTGGAAGACACTTATGGCATTTTCGTCGAAAAAGGCGCCGTCCATGTTGAAAACAAAGCAGGCGAAGTCATTGTGGGTGAAGAAGAAGGAACAAAGCTATCTGATGCGAATACAGCCCCAACACCGCCGAAGGTCTGGGGTGAGAAAAACAGAACTTTACTGCGCGACAGGCTGAAATTCGCTGAATAAGCTGTTTTTAAAGGAAAATTAAGCATAAAAAGCCATAGTAAATCATGGCGTTTCCATCGGCTTTAGAAATCGTTAGCTCTCTTATTCTGGCCTCATCTGCGGGTGAGTGTATCCAGCCTGAAACCACGGCTATAAACGTCATCCCGACCACAAATCAAATTCAGTATGATTTCTCCAAAACGGACGCAGAACTCACTCAAGTCGAAACCGATACGGTTAATCCGTACGGGCCGGGCGTGGATTTGGTGACCAAAGGCCTGCGCCATGAAAAACCACACATGGAATTCAAAATCGAATTCGGTACACAAGGTTTCGCGCGAACGGCCAGTTTTTGTGCTTGGTACAAACAAATTGATGTCAACATTACGCTTTCTCCCAAAATCTATATCGCCAAAGGTTACACGAAAGGCGAATGCGGAAAATTTATTTTGGAGCATGAAAAAAAGCATGTGCGCGTTGATCGCGAAGTCATGAACAAATATTCCCGCAAAATGGGTGAAGCGATTTTAAAAACCGTCAATGCAACCGGGCCACTTGGTCCGTTTGAGCTTTCTGCGAAAGAAAATGTTCGTCAAAACATGACCAAACACATTGAAAACGTTATCAATCCGATTGTTGAAGAGATGAAAGCGGAAATGCGCGTGCGCCAACAAGCCGTAGATTCAAAAGAAGAATATGATCTGGGCTCTGCAATCTGCCGTGACCTCACCCTTGAAAACATGCGCGCACAGCAGCACAAACACTAAAAACCACCCATCCAAACACGCAAAACCTTAAATGGCGGTTCAATCTGTATTTGCGGATCAAACACATTATATCCGCTCTTCACAATCTGCTTTAAATAGATGGCAGATAGCTTATGACTGGCTTTCAGAAACCGACTGCGCATAGCAGTCGTCCCGGCGTAGGCCGAGATCTCTTCAAGTATACTCTCAACAACAGGTACAAGCGCCTCATATTTTTTCCAGTCATAGAGTTTCGAAACACTCACGCCATGCCCGGCCATTAAGCTTTCCGGCAAATAACATCGCCTTTGATGCAAATGAAACGGAACGGCACGCAACAAACCAACAACCGCAAAATGAACGGACACATCCCGCAAAACATCATCTTCTGCCTCTTCACCCAATACTTTAAGAACCAATTCATTCAACGGCGCGGTCGTTAGTTCTGCATATTTGAGCATACCTTGCATGTCTGTTGGCTGACGATCCTCTACATCGAATTCGCGCGCATACACCGAATGCTCGAACGTCTCGCGCGACAAATCATAGCGCTTAATCACATCAGCGAGTGGTTTTACCACCTCATGTTCCAAAATCTCGCCATCATAGATTTTGCCAACCGCATCCCGCCACCATTGCAAGCGAATAAGCCCCGTCGCTGTTTCCGTGACCACTTCCCGCGTTTTCGCAATTTCATGATTAAACGCAAACAGCGCCCACAAGGCTTCCCGCTGCGCTTTGGGGTACAGCAAGCTCAACACATATCGATCTGTATCATATTGCCGCACCAAATCACCGCAATATTGGAAATCAGTCATCAATATCTCTTAACACTTGAGAAAACTGAAGAAAAGATTAGGTTAAGAACAACAGAATTCAACTCTTGATGAAGGAGCAACCAAAATGGCTTTTGAACTTCCCGAACTCCCTTACGCATATGATGCGCTGGATCCGTATATGTCCGCTGAAACGCTGGAATTCCACCATGATAAGCACCACCTCGCTTATGTTGATAAGGGTAACGAGCTTATCGCCGGTACGGGGCAGGAAAATGCATCACTCGAAGACGCTATGGTCTGGGCTTTCAAAAACAATCCCGGCCTGTTCAATCAATTGGGGCAGCATTTCAACCACATCCATTTCTGGAACTGGATGAAAAAAGACGGCGGCGGCACATCCATGCCCGGCGCTCTTGAAGCAAAGATTGCGGAAGACCTGGAAGGCTATGACGGCTTTAAAGCCAAATTCATCGAAGCGGGTATGACCCAATTCGGTTCCGGCTGGTGCTGGCTCGCCATGGATAACGCATCCGGCAAACTGGAAATCGTGAAAACGCCAAACGGTGAAAACCCTGTCGTGCACGGTAAAACCGCTCTGCTCGGTTGCGATGTATGGGAACATTCCTATTACATTGATTACCGCAACGCGCGTCCGAAATACCTCGAAGCGTTCGTGGATAATCTCATCAACTGGGATTACGTGGGTGAGCTCTTCGAAAAAGGCCCGATGAAAGCAGCAGCTTAAAAAACAAAAGCCCCGCTCTCGGGGCTTTTTCTTTAAGACGGTAACAAAGCGGCTGCGACGCGGCGGCCTTCGGCCATCAGCACGTTATAAGTGCGGCTGGCGGCGCCGGTATCCATGGCTTCAACGGTTAAGCCTGCTTCTTTTAGGCGTTGGCGCAGGATTGGCGGAAAAAAGCGGGACTTTTCCCCCGTACCCAGCAAGACAACGTCCAGCTCACTGGCCTGAGCAATCAAATACTGAAAATCATTTTCGCTTAAATCATTGAACGGCTTTGAAAAAGCCCAAAGCTCAACCGCATCAGTTGTGACAAAAACAGCGCCTTCATAAACAGATCCGCTGATTTTGAATGAACCGCCGCTATAGCTTTGAATGATTTGTGTGCCGGCCCGAACCAGCGGCGTAACATCCATGGCTTAATAACTCACGCCCAGCTTATCCAGTGTGTCTGTCGTCAGCCCGAATGTATCCATGCCATGCGCATTTTGATACAAATGCAGCGCATTCAGGGTTTCCGCACCCATCTCACCATCGGCCACACCGAAATAATATCCTTTATCAGTCAGTGCTCTCTGAACGCCCATAATCATGTTTGCATCAGGATTGGAAATCAAACCACCGGCCGATACTGCGGGCGCGGCAGGTGCGATCTGCGCAACCGGTTCGGCGACGGCTTCGTCCATCATCTCTTCGCTAACGGCCGGATCACCCTCCATAACAGGCTGCATACCGGCCGCTGAAGGTGCAGTTGTGGCAACCTCTTCCACCATCGGTTCTGCCACAGGCTCTTCTACAGCAGGTGCGGCATCGGGTTCAGGGGCCGCCATGGCGCGTTGGCCCATCGGCTTGATCATGTCCATCTCGGTGCGTGCCATTGGCTGTCCGGCCATCTCTGTAGAGGCTTCAACAACAGGTTCTTCTATAACGGGCTCTGGTTCAGGTTCTACAACTGCCTGTTCGACTGGTTCTGGAGAAGGAGCAGGTTCACCGGGCACAGGCGTATCATCTGTATCTGCTGCCGCCATTTCTTCTATTTCGCCTTGCGCTTCAGCAACAGCCTTTTGATGTTCGGCAATCATCGGATCTACGGCTGGTTCTATTGTGGGAGCAGCGGCAGGCGCAGGATCACCTGCATTGCGGATCACAATATCCTCACGGCTTCCGATTTCACCCGGTCCTTTGGAAGACCCGCATGCCGCCACGCTTAAAATGGCAGTCCCAAGCAATAACGTCTGGATAGTGTGTCTCATGGCTGTCCCCTTTTCGCTTTGTACCCATAGTAAACAGCGCCCAAGCCTTAAAATCAAGCCCACAGGACTAAGCCTTCGCGGGCTCTCCCTCACTCTCCTTGGGTGTCGCGGCTTTCTTACGGATGTTCATGAACAACAGGATCGGCGCGGCAACAAAGATCGATGAATATGTACCAATCGCAATCCCGAAGATCAGCGCATTCACAAATCCGCGGATCACTTCACCGCCGAAATACCACAGCGCGAACAATGCCAACAACGTGGTCACCGATGTCATCAATGTCCGCGATAACATCTGGTTCACAGACAGATTGAACAATTCCGTCAGTGGCTTTTTCTTGAACTTCTGCAGGTTCTCCCTGATACGGTCAAATACAACAACCGTATCGTTGATCGAATAACCCGCAATCATCAACACGGCCGCAACAGTGGACAGATTGAATTCCATCTGCGTGAGTGCAAACAACCCAATCGTCGCAATCGCATCATGCGCCAGCGCGACAATCGCGGCGACACCGAACTGCCACTCAAATCGAAACCAGATATAGGCCAGGATACCAAGCAGAGAGAATAAAATCGCATACATCCCTTGCTGCTTTAATTCCTCACCCACCTGCGGACCAACGAATTCCACACGGCGGTAATCGACTTCATCATCGGGGTAAGCAGCTTCCAGCTCCGCGCGTACTTTTTCAACGGCGACGCTTTGCGCGGTCGGGCATTGACCGACATTGTTGAACTTATCCATGCACTCTTCGCGTGCGGCCATTTCTTCGGGTGTCTCTACCTGCTCGGGCAAACGGATCAACAAATCATCGGGCTGGCCGAATTCCTGAATGGATACACCGCCAAGCTCTAAGGTATTCAAACGCGCCCGCAGATCGGCCAGATCAGGCTGTTCAACAGGCACGCGAATTTCAATCATCGTTCCACCCACGAAATCAATCCCGAAATTTAATCCGTTTTTAACCGTCAGGCCAATGGAGCCTAGTAACAAGATAGCCGAGAACACGAACGCAATATATCGCGCACCGATAAAATTAATATTCGTATCATCCGGAACTATTTTTAATGCTTTCATATTATTCACCACCAAGAACACCAAGGTCACTAAGACCTATATGATGTATCTTTTGATTCCATCCTTAATTAAACGGTTATTAAAATTAATCAAAAACCCTAATTTATACTCTGACAGCTTCAGATAAGATAAAATTTGGGCCTCATGAATAGGCAATATTTTTTCTACTGATTTCAATTCAATCAAGATTTTATCTTCAACAACCAGATCCAAACGATAAGCAACATCTACCAATTTTGATTTATATTGGATTTTGAGAGGTTTTTGCGCTTCAAACTTTAAACCACGCTCCATAAATTCTTCAATTAGGCACGCTTCGTAAGCGCTTTCCAACAACCCGGGCCCTAAGTTTTTATGAACAGTGAAAACACAATCAACAAGTGATTTTGCAATCCCATCAACATCGCTCATGGCGCTGTTAATACCTTCGTGTTCTTTGTGTGCTTGGTGGTAAATCATCATACCGGTAACGTACTTGGGCGTTTGTTTTTCAACCACGTGACCACCATCAAACGTGTCACCATAATCGCGCTAAAGAACGACGTCATGATCCCGATCCCCAATGTCACGGCAAACCCTTTGATCGGCCCCGTCCCGAAAGAGAACAAGATGATCGCGGCAATTAGCGTTGTTAAATTGGAGTCAATGATTGTCCCCATCGCACGGCTATAGCCTGCATCAATCGCGGCAATCGGCGATCGACCATTGCGCATTTCTTCTTTAATCCGCTCAAAGATCAACACATTCGCATCCACCGCCATACCGATAGTCAATACGATTCCTGCAATACCGGGCAAAGTCAGCGTGGCTTGCAAGCCTGACAGCAATGCGAAAATCAAAGCGACATTCACGAACAACGCCACAGCAGCAAACATCCCGAACAGCCCATACATCAGGGCCATGAAAAACAGAACGGCCGCTAAGCCAATAATACTCGCGATTTTTCCGGCTTCAACGGAATCAGCACCCAAAGACGGACCAACCGTGCGCTCTTCTAAAATGGTCAGCGGTGCGGGCAATGCACCGGCACGCAACAGCAATGCCAAATCGTTTGCTTCTTTAATGCTGAAATTACCGGAAATCTGACCGTTCCCGCCGCAAATCGGCTCACGGATCACAGGTGCGGAAATAATCTCATCATCCAGGACAATGGCAAACAATCGACCGACATTTTCACGGCTTAAGGTACAAAACTTTTTCGTACCCACAGTATTGAAACGGAAAGACACGGCAGGTTGCCCGCTTTGATCTTGTGCAAACTGCGCATTGGTCAACGTATCACCGGACAATTCCGCGCGTCGCTTCAACGCCAATGTCCGTGTCGGTTCTTCAACATACGACAACACAATCGTGCTGGCCGTGTTACGCGCATCAAACCCGGCTTCTTCGTCCACCAAATGGAATGTCATTTTAGCTGTGGTACCCAGCAAATCTTTAATACGCTGCGGGTCATCCACACCAGGAAGTTGAACCAGAATGCGGTCATCACCCTGACGTTGGATCACGGGTTCATTCGTTCCTGTTTCATCAATACGGCGACGTACAATCTCAATCGACTGGTCAATCACTTGCGAATTGAGTTCTTCCAAATACTCTTCCGTGAAAATCCCTTCGACTTTGTCACCGTCAATCGTGACTTCCAAACCATCATCAAGCTCACGCAGAATATCACGCACAGCATCGGCATCATCCAAATCCCGCAACGTTACGCGCACACCGTTAGGCATCACACCGATGCGGCGATAGCCTACGCGCGCAGACCGTAATTCAGGACGCGCCGCATCTTCCAAGCCTTCCGCACGTTCCCGCACGACAACATCCAGATCAACGTCGAGCAACAAGTGCGATCCGCCCTGCAAATCCAGTCCCAAATTTACCGTTTTACTGGGCAACCAGCTCGGCAAGCTTTCCTGCATCCATGTTTGCGCCTTTGTCCCGATGACATTCGGGGCGCTGTAAATAAAGGCCATCGCAATGACGACCAAAACGGCAATAACTTTCCAGCGGGGTATTTGAACCATTATTTTTTCACAGTGCTTTCTTTTTCATCGGCTTTTTCGTCGGCTTTTTTATTGGCCTTCTTGTCTTTCGCCTCATGCTTTTGATGAATGGTGGATCTTAGCGCCGTGACCTTCGTGCCATGCCCCATATCCAGCACAACTTCATCGCTGTCATCGCTGATCTTCTCAATTTTACCGACCAAACCACCGGCCGTGACAACAGAGTCCCCTTTTTGCAGGCCATCTAACATGGCTTTATGCTCTTTGAAGCGCTTCTTTTGCGGCATAATCAGCAACACATAAAACAATGCCACCAACGCCAAAATTAACAGGAATTGTGATCCAATAGCGGCCGCAGGGCTCACTTCCGCTCCCGTGGCCGAACTCACGGCCCCGACATCACTTGCAAATGCTTGATTTATCAGCATATCTCTCAAACCTTTCATTCAATGAATTCGGCCAAGACTATACCGCGCCTGCCTGAATACGCAAGCCCTTCCACGCCAAAACCCACACACCTTCCCCCGTCATCCCGGACAAGCGTGACCTGAGCTTTGCTCAGACAAGCGCGATCTGGGATCCATACAATTTCATTTCAACTCACTATGGATCCCAGCCTGCGCTGGGATGACGTGTTGGTATCTTTGATTTTAAAGATATAGCTTCGGGTTTTTGGCTTCTGTCCCACGGCGGATTTCAAAATGCAGCTGACTACTATCCACCTGCCCTGTGGATCCGACTGTACCAATACTTTGTCCGCGCCTGACGGTCTCGCCTTTTTTAATCAGGAATTTATCCAGATGCGCATAGGCGGTCATCCAGCGGTCTTCGTGCCGGATCAACACAAGGTTCCCGTAACCTTCCAGCTCATTGCCCGCATACACCACGACACCGTTCTCGGCCGCGCGCACGGGCGTACCCTTCGGCACTTTGATATTGATCCCGTCATTATGCAGGCCATCGGCCTTCGGCCCATAGGTTGAGATCACTTTCCCATCGACAGGCCACATGAATTTCCCGTTACCGCTGCGCGCCGGCACTTTATCGGGCAACGCCGCACGTGTGGATGTTGAGGCTTGCTGAACCTTTGGCTTCATCCCCGGCTTTACTGATGGCTTCGCAACCGATCCGCTTGAAGCAGAACTGGTCGTCGCACTCGGCTGCGGCGGTTCTGTCACAACCCGCCCTGATGATAAGACTTCACGCTCCACCCGTCCGACTGGCGCGCTGGTCACTGTGCGCTCTTCCACACTTGGACGCACGACAGCTTGCTGCACTTTCAGTGACGGCGTCGGCAGGCGTAAAACCTGTCCTGTGCGCACGCTATAGGGCGCACGCAAATTATTCAGCCGAGCAATCTGCGACGTCGTTGTATCAAACGTGCGGGCAATATCACGCAAATTATCACGCGGTTGCACCGTGTATTCACGCGGCGGCGGCAACTTCACACGATACCCCACCGTCAAACGATAGGGCGGCGAAATATCATTCAATGTAATGATGTCACGTGTCGGCAAACGATACGCCTTGGAAATCGTATAAACACTATCACCGTCCAGAACTGTGTGCACTCCCGCACTTCCCGCGCCATTGGTCGTACCGTAATTCAGCGCAGTCGCTTGTGTCGCAGGCTGAGAACATCCAACAAGGAATAGGCATAAGGCAACAGGTGTTAGGTAATAGCTCGAAAAACCTAAAACCTCGAATCTCAAACCTCTAAACCTTAATGTTTTCATGCCGCTTCTCCGTTTGTTGCGACATCGGGCAGTAACGGCACAAAGCGCACATCGCAGATATCACTCACCGACCATGTGTCTTCGCTTTCCCGCTTGTATTTTTTCAAAACCTGTTCACCCTGCCCGCCGACAGGCGCAACCATAATGCCTCCGACAACCAATTGATCCATCAAAGCGCTGGGCGGCTTATCGCGCGCGGCAGCCGTGATGATAATGCGATCAAAAGGTGCCTGATCAATGCCGTTCATCGTTGGCCACCCGCGCATGCCATCCGCACAAATCGCTGTCAGGTTGCGGATATGAAGCTTATCGAATATCGCTTGCGCCCCTTCCAACAACGGACGATGCCGTTCAATCGAATAGACACGGCGGCTGAGCTTGGCCAAAACACAGGCCTGATACCCTGACCCCGTACCGATTTCCAACACCTTGCACCGGTCATCCAGCTCCAGCGCCTCTGTCATTTTCGCAACAATAAAGGGCTGTGAAATCGTCTGCCCGCGTTCAATCGGTAACGCAATATCGTCATAGGCCTGATCCTGCATGGCCGGCAGCACAAACTCCTCACGCGGCACGCGCTCAATCGCACCCAGCACATTGGTATCGTGGATACCCTTGGTACGTAGCTCCATCACAAGGCGGATTTTGCGGCTTTCAGTAATATGCGTCGGCGTAATCATGGTTGAATAACCTAAAGGAACAATCGAACCTTTAGTTTACCGCTATCGCGAACAGAGAGCAATTCAGAATAGAACTCTTGTTTCTTCTTTATTTTTCATATAAACAGTCGCCATGGATATTGATACAGAAATGATAAGAATTGATCATTCAGGCAGCGCCTTAACCAGAGAATGGTGTGTGACCATCTGTGACATTGAAACAGGTAAAATCAATTTTGCTTACAATGAGCGCAGTTTGGCTGAAGAAACTCCTGACCTGAACGACGATTTGCGCATACAATTGCTTCAGGAACTGAAACGCCGGAATACATTCGCAAACGGTTGTAAAGCAGCTTAAGCAGCCTTGCTCGCGCTGGCGCCGTCCTTGGTGATTTTTTCGATCCCGCCCATATAAGGCTTTAACACGTCTGGCACGACAATCCCGCCATCGGCAGGGTCGTAATAATTTTCCATCACGGCAATGAGTGCACGCCCTACGGCCACACCAGATCCGTTCAGTGTATGAACGAATTCGTTTTTCTTTCCTTGCCCTGCGGAGCCTTTGGGCGAAGAAGGGTCACCATCGCGCTTGAAACGCGCATTCATGCGTCGCGCTTGGAAGTCTCCGCAATTCGAACAGCTGGAAATCTCCCGATAGGCTCCCTGCCCCGGCAACCAGACTTCCAGATCATAGGTCTTCTTCGCACCGAAACCGGTATCACCGGAACACAACACCACCTGACGATAGGGCAGCTCCAACTTCTCCAAAATCGTGCGCGCACATTTTGTCATACGCTCATGTTCGTCCCAACTATCTTCGGGTTTCGTGATACTCACCAACTCCACTTTATAAAATTGATGCTGGCGGATCATCCCGCGTGTATCTTTCCCCGCACTTCCCGCTTCTGATCTGAAACACGGCGTAAAGGCCGTATAGCGCCGTGGCAAAGTATCTTCAGCCACAATATCTTCAGCCACGATATTCGTCAGACTCACTTCCGATGTTGGGATTAACCAATGGCTAGTGCCTTGCACTTGTTCAGAAATCTCAAGAAATTTCTTTCTAAAATCTTCATTGAACTCTTCAAAATTTTCATCTCCAGGCTTAGGTATTTCACCCAATACGAGATGTTTCATACTTTCTGTAATTACATACTCTATTTTTTTATAATCTAATCCTGAAGTCTTGAACAAATCTTCCGCAAACTTTGGTAGTTGCCCTGTACCATACAAAGCATTATCCCGCACCAAAAGCGGCGGTGACATTTCACTGTAACCATGCTCACTTGTATGGGTATCGAGGAAGAACTGCGCGAGCGCCCGTTCCATGCGTGCCAAACCACCGCTCAATAATGTAAAACGAGACCCTGACATTTTTACGGCCGTCTCGCTATCCATCATACCAAGAGCTTCTCCGATTTCGAAATGCTCCGGCACGTCTGACGGATCGCGCGGCTCACCCCATTTGTGTACTTCGACATTTTGATCTTCATCCGCGCCATCGGGCACATCGTCAGCCATAATGTTCGGCAGGCCTGATAAATGCTGGTTCAGACTTTCACCCAGCGTTCTTTCGCGCGCTTCCATTTCGGCCATTTGGTTCTTCAACGCCGCGACCTCATCCATCAGACTTTGCGCATCACCGCCCTGCCCTTTGATCTTACCGATCTCTTTGGATTTTGTATTGCGCTCGTTCTGCACATCCTGCAGTTCAGTCTGAATGGACCGGCGCTCTTCATCCAGCTTTAAAATCGCAGGCGAAGGCGCATCAATCCCACGGCGTTTCATGGCCGCATCAAAATCTTCGGGGTTT
>JBCCLQ010000040.1:0-12039 GCA_039026795.1 Pseudomonadota bacterium | reverse complement strand
GCTTATGTGCATGTCTGCCAAATCTTTTAAACCCGAAGCCGGCAAAAAATATCGCCTTATCACCCGATCGGATATGGACGGGCTGGTTTGCGCCATTTTGTTGAAAGATATGGGTATTATTGATGACATTCTGTTTGCCCATCCAAAGGACATGCAAGACGGTTTGATTGATGTCAGCGCCAACGATATCACAACAAACCTGCCTTACGTAGAAGGCGTGGCCGTCGCCTTTGACCATCACGCTTCCGAAGCGGAACGTGTGAAAGGCAATCCGGCCAATCACGTGATTTTTCCGGATGTACCATCAGCGGCGCGCGTTGTTTATGATTATTTTGGTGGTGTGGATGCCTTCCCAAATATCAGCACGGATATGATGGAAGCCGTTGATAAAGCAGACTCCGCATCCTTTTCCAAGGAAGACATCTTAAAACCTAAAGGCTGGGATTTGCTGAGCTTTATTATGGATGCGCGCACGGGTTTGGGGCGTTTTCGCGATTTCAATATCTCTAACTATCAATTGATGATGAAGTTGATTGATGTGTGCAAGGAAGAACAAGATATCAATGCCATTCTGGATTTACCGGACGTCAAAGAACGTGTCGAGATTTACGAAAGCCATGACATCAAGTTTAAAGAACAGATTGAACGCTGTTCGAAAGTTCAGGGTAATTTGGTGGTGCTGGATTTGCGCAACGAAGAAACCATCTGGGCCGGTAATCGTTTCATGATTTACGCGCTTTTTCCAAAGACCAATATCTCCATGCATATCATTTGGGGTAAGAATAAACAGAACACGGTTCTGGCCGTTGGGAAGTCGATTTTAAACCGCACCAGCAATACGCATGTCGGCAATTTGATGTTGAAATATGGTGGCGGCGGACATCAGGCGGCAGGTACGTGCCAGATCAAAAACCTGGATGTCGATGATACGATTGAGGAAATTTCCAAAATTATTCAAGCAGACGGTTAAACCAAAACGGCTTTGAGCCGTATCAAATATATGAGTACTTCAAAAACAATTGTCTGGTTTCGTCAGGATTTAAGAATATCCGATAACCCTGCCCTGTCCGAAGCTGCCGAAAATGGCAGTATCATTCCCGTTTATATTCTGGATGACGAGAATGCCGGCGAACGTAAAATGGGCGCTGCGAGCCGTGTTTGGCTGCATCACTCGTTACAAAAGCTCAATGATGCGCTGGATGGAAATCTGGTTTTGGCGAAGGGCGATGCATCACAGATTATTCCAGAGTTAATCAAAAAGACGGGAGCAAATGCTGTATATTGGAACCGCTGTTATGAGCCTTGGCGGATTGATCGTGACAAAAAAATTAAAGAACAATTGGAAGCGGATGGTATCGAAGCCAAAAGCTTCAATGGGTCATTGCTTTGGGAACCGTGGAACACATTAAAGGATGATGGTACGCCGTATAAAGTATTCACACCGTTTTATAAAAAAGGTTGTTTGAATGCCGAGGCACCGCGTGAGCCATTAAGCGCGCCCTCTTCTCTATCCTTCGAAAAAACAGATAGCTTGAAACTGGATGAGCTTGATTTACTGCCTCATGACCGTGAAGGGAATTGGGATGGAGAGATGGTCAAAGAATGGACAATCGGTGAGGACGGCGCGCACGCGCGACTAAAAGAATTCCTCAATGACGGCGGGATTGATGATTACAAAGAAGGGCGTAATATGCCAGCGCAGACCAATGTATCGCGCCTATCCCCCCATTTGCACTGGGGTGAGGTTTCACCCAATCAGGTTTGGTATGCGGCCATTGGCAAAAACGACCCGCATGAGAAAAACACCGCGCATTTTTTGTCTGAACTAGGCTGGCGAGAATTTTCGTACTCCCTGCTCTATCACTTCCCCGATTTGCATTGGAAAAATATGCAAGAGAAGTTTGATGATTTTCCGTGGAGCGATGAAGACAGTGAAGCGCTAGAAGCCTGGCAAAATGGACAAACCGGTTATCCCATCGTGGATGCAGGCATGCGTGAGCTTTATGCGACAGGATACATGCATAATCGCGTACGCATGATTGTGGGATCGTTTTTGGTCAAACACTTGCTGATCCACTGGCATAAAGGCGAAGCATGGTTCTGGAATTGTCTGGTTGATGCGGATGCGGCGAGCAATACAGCAAGCTGGCAATGGATTGCAGGCAGTGGTGCGGACGCCGCCCCCTATTTCCGGATATTTAATCCGATCACGCAGGGCGAGAAGTTTGATAAAGAAGGCGAATACATCCGCAAATGGGTACCGGAGCTTTACGATATTCCGAACAAATATCTGAACCGTCCATGGGAAGCCCCTGATAATGTTTTGGAATACGCAAAAGTGACATTGGGCGAAACCTATCCGAAACCGATCATCGAACATTTCGAAGCGCGTGATCGTGCGCTAGAAGCATTTCAAAGTATTAAGAAAGCAGCTTAAAGCACCATCATTGGAATTGTCGCCAACAAGAGCAAGGCGAGGATGACGTTGATGATTTGACGTGCACGATCATTCCTGAATAGTTTCGCAATCATTTTGCCAAACAACGCCCACACATTCGTTGAAATCACGGAGGCAATTGTCGAGCACACTAACATGACAATCAGGCTTTCCATGAGCGTGAATTCTTTGGGTAGGAAACTCGCAGCCGCAAACGCAAACACAACGGCCTTCGGGTTCACAAACTGAAAGCCCGCCGCTTCGAAAAAATTCATCGGGCGTTTGGCGCTCTCCTTTTGCTCCTTCAGCCCCACACGACCGGCATTGGCAATGCGGTACGCCAAATACAAAAGGTAGGCGGAACCAAGCCCCTTCAAAATCCATTCAATTTGTGGGAAGGCCTGATAAATACTTCCGACACCCAGCGCACCGCACATAATCAGGACGTTGAAACCAACAATAATGCCCAGCATATGCGGAATGGTTCGTTTATAACCGAAATTAATGCCGCTCGCCGTCAGCATCACGTTATTTGGCCCCGGGGTAATCGCGGCGATAAACATGAAATATAAAAAGGATAAAGAAGGACCAATCAGATCAACCATCGCGCCACCATAAGGAAAAGGTTTGTTCTAAGCAATCCGCATTGTTAGTATTTCGTCATGAGCACGTTCCCTACCCCTCTACAACCTGGCGATACGA
This sequence comes from Pseudomonadota bacterium, assembly GCA_039026795.1. Taxonomy (GTDB): domain Bacteria; phylum Pseudomonadota; class Alphaproteobacteria; order Micavibrionales; family Micavibrionaceae; genus JAUHXT01. The sequence goes on along the minus strand of JBCCLQ010000040.1, from coordinate 8,900 downwards.
TTGGCGTGATGGCACCATCAAGTCACGTGGCAAAAAATGATATGGACCAGGCGCAAAAGATTATCGAAGGCCTTGGCTATAACGTTTTTGTTCATCCCCAAACATTTTCAAAACTAGGCCAATCGGCCGGTAGTGCGGAAGAGAAAGCCGGCGCCTTGCATGATTTATTTTCCAATCCGGATATCAAAGCAGTTATCGCAGCGATTGGCGGGAATAGAGCGTCTCTTATGCTGGATAAAATCGATTACGACCTGATCAAACAAAATCCAAAACCATTTTTGGGATACAGCGATGTCACGGTTCTTTTAAATGCCATCTACACGCATACAGACATGATAACGTATCATGGCCCAGCTTGTTCGACCCTGAGCAGACTTGAACCTCAATGGCACAAAATGGCCTTGGATAGCTTATCGGGTAAAGTAACGTCCTTCTCGCTAAATGATGCTGTCGCTATACAAAATGGCGAGGCGACCGGGCATTTGATCGGGGGGAACCTGAGTACCTTTCAATCGCTTGTTGGAACGCCGTATATGCCCAGCCCCAAGGATGCAATTTTGTTTTTAGAAGATGTGAATGATCATATAAGCCGCTACGACAGAATGCTGAGGCATTTATCCATGGCCGGCATATTGCAGAATATTGCAGGGCTCATTATCGGCGAATTTCTCAATACGCAAGATAATCCCAAAAATCCGTTTGGCTTTACAATGGAAGAGATCGTTCAGGAACATACGAAGGGTTTAAATATCCCGATCGTGATGAATGCGCCTTTCGGACATGGAGACAATCAGACTACTTTCCCTGTTGGAGCGCCCATAAAATTAACGGCCTCCGAAGAGACCGTTTCATTAGAAATCACCTAAAATCGCCGATTTATATTGTAGGACCGCCCTTAACGACAATATTCTCATAACCTTGAGTTTGCGCATATGTGCTTGGCGTCACACAGTCCACTCCATAGTTATTTGCTTCAATATCTTCCGCCATACACTCTTTTAGCTTAAACATCTCTTTTACTCCGTTACACAATCCTTAAAACTCACACCAAGAACGTTACAGCCCACAAAGCATGCGTTTGATAAATTCGTACCTTTAGGCAATTTGAGGTCTTCCATATCCATATCTTCAATTATTGCAGTGCTAAGATTAAAGGGCTCTTCGCCACTTAAATCTAAATCCTTAAGCGCCTTACCACCGATTTCCGGGCAATCCAGCGCGTGAGACAGCAATCTACGAATATCCGCACGCACTTCCTCGTCCTCGGACCATGCCACGACAGAGGCATCAAAGCCGAATTCCAGTGCGATATTGTTATGCGATTGTGGATTCTGTCCCGCGTATTCTAATTGTAAATCCAACTCACCCTCCATGTTCAGACCCTATTATGTGTTATGACCATTAAAAAATGGTAAAAATTATTGTTTTTCAATGCCTAAGCTATATTAATATCTTAACACTTTTGGGACTGGCATTTCAAAATCACCTATGTCATACCCATGGACGGTAAAAATTCTGGAGAAATTCGATGACTTTCGTGGTCACAGACGTCTGCATCAAATGCAAATACACCGATTGTGTGGAAGTATGTCCCGTAGATTGCTTCTATGAAGGGGAAAATATGCTGGTCATACATCCGGATGAATGCATTGATTGCGGTGTTTGTGAGCCGGAATGCCCGATTGAGGCGATTATTCCCGATATTGACGATAAAGCAGAGGAATTTATCGAATTAAACCGCGAATATGCGGAAAAATGGCCTAATATTACCCGGCAAAAGGATCCACTGCCTGAGGCCGAAGAATTCAAAAACAAGAAAAATAAGTTAAAAGAAGACTTTAGCGAGCTTCCCGGAGACGGTGATTGAAGTTAGTCACTTTGGCTTATTGAAATTAAAGGTTGAAATTTTACGAATTTTTAACTATAGTCACTCCACTGGTTAACGAGTGGCGGTTATCACGCAATGCCAATGAGTACAGCTCTGGCACATAAAATAGATTTGTGACTGTAACCTTCGTTTCCCATCGATAAAAACAGGTGGCGTTAAATTCTGACGTGGTAGGGCCGCGCATTTTGTAACGCGAAACAACAACTCAAAACAGATGAAGGTGATATCAATATGGCTGATAACGATAACAACGTCGTAAAATTCAAAAAAGGCGATCACGTCGTATACCCAGCGCATGGCGTAGGTAAAATTGAAGGTGTAGAAAAAACAACAATTTCCGGTATGGACATCGAACTGTATGCGATTTCTTTCGAAAAAGACCGCATGCGCCTCAAAATCCCTGTGATGAAGGCGAAAGAGTCCGGTTTGCGCAAGCTTTGCACAACAAGCCGCTTAAAAGATGCCATTACAACATTGAAGGGTAAAGCACGTGTACGCCGCACAATGTGGTCACGTCGCGCAGCCGAATACGAAATGAAGATCAATTCCGGCGACCCTGTCGCGATTGCTGAAGTTCTTCGTGACCTGAAGCGTAGCAATGATGACAGCGAGCAGTCATACAGCGAACGTCAGATTTACCAATCTGCGCTTGAGCGTTTGGCACGTGAAGTTGCCGTTGTTGAAAAGACAACAGAAGACAAAGCCACTTTGAAGCTTGAGAAAATCATGGGTATTGATCGCAAAAAAGAGCAAGCTGCTCTGGAAGCGGCTAACCGTGAAGCTGAAAAGAAAGCTGCTTAACACGTACGCACGCGTACTTACATTTTTATAAATTTTATGACATCAGGTGGATAAGTCTTTTATCCACCTGATTTTGTTTGTATAATAGGAAACATAGGGTGATTCATCCCTATCCAGCCTTTAAACGCCTCAAACTTATAAAGCTTCAAAACAGCCATGTGCAATACGGTCATTGATAACCGTTTTATATCGATAGAAAACCCCCAAAGAATATGGGCGATGCCGTCCATACATGGTGATGTTGACCGTTTAACAGCCCTACATGACGCGGTTTTGGAACGTTTTGAGCCCGGCGATCGTATTGTGTATCTGGGGAATTACACAGGATATGGCAGCGCATCAGTTGAAACCATTGACGAGATTTTAGCCTTTAGACGCGTGATTTTGTCCCATTTGGGCGTTATTCCGGATGATATAGTCTATTTGCGTGGCCGTCAGGAGGATATGTGGCAGCGTTTGATGCAATTACCGTTCTGCCCCAATCCCGTTGATACGATGCTCTGGATGCTGGCCAGCGGTTTATCGAACACTTTTCAGTCCTATGGCATTTGTGCACATGAAGGTGTGATTGCCGCACGAGAGGGCACAATGTCCCTCACCCGCTGGACGCACAAGGTACGCGCAGCCGTTCGCAAGCATGCAGGCCATGATATATTTAACACACAATTCAAACGCGCAGCCTTTACACAAGACGAGCATCGCTTCCCGCTTTTATTCGTAAATGCTGGGATTGACCCGCATAAGGGATTGGCCGAACAGGATGATGCCCTGTGGTGGAGCGGAGAAACCTTCACCGATATGAAGGATCCTTATGATCCGTTTGAAAAGGTTGTCCGTGGCTTTGATCCAAACCATAGAGGCGTAACGTTAAATGGTGTGACCGCCTCTCTGGATGGCGGATGCGGATTTGGCGGCTCTTTGGTCTGTGCCGGCATTGAGAGAAGCGGCGATTTCTTTGAGTTTTTAGAAGCTTAAGAGACGTTCTTAAATCCGTACAAAATTTATCCTATTTAGTGAACCAAACACGTGTAACTTCCGTATATATTTATGCGAACTAACTGATATAGGGAGCATAGAAAATATGGCACACATCGACGACCCACAAACACAAAAAGCAAACATGGAATACATCCGCAATGCGATGAACGAGCCCTTGCTTGAAAAAGAGCATGAGCTGGAGTTGGCGCGTCGCTGGCGTGAAGAAGATGATGAAAAAGCTCTGCATGAGCTTATTCGCTCCTACACGCGTTTAGTGGTGTCTATGGCATCCCGCTTTAAAAACTACGGCCTGCCCATCGGCGATTTGATACAGGAAGGTAATATCGGACTGATGCAGGCCGCGAATAAATTCGACTATAAACGTGATTTACGTTTCTCTACTTATGCGTCTTGGTGGATCCGGTCACAGATGCAGGATTACGTGCTTCGTAACTGGTCTATTGTCCGTACCGGAACGACTGCAGCACAGAAGTCCCTGTTCTTTAACTTGCGTCGCCTGCGCTCCAAAATCGAAGGCGACAAGGAAAAACCATTGGGCCATTCAGGTCGCAAAGAGATTGCTAAAGAACTCGGCGTAAAGCTGAAAGATGTTGAGGACATGGAAGGCCGCATGAACAGCAATGACCAATCCCTGAACGCGCAAATCGGCGAAGATGGCGATGACGACTGGCAGTCTTTTCTAGCTGATGACCGTCCAAACCCGGAAGACGTTGTTGTAGGCATGAAAGACGCTCAAACACGCTCCAAATGGCTGGAGAGTGCATTAAGCACCCTAAGCGATCGAGAACAGAAAATCATTCGCGAACGCCATTTGAAGCACGAAACAGTCACGCTGGAATCTTTAGGACAAGATTTAGGGGTATCCAAAGAGCGTGTGCGCCAGTTAGAACAACGCGCTATGGAAAAACTGAAAAGCAATATGACGAAAAATATTTCTAATCCAACTGAGCTTTTCTAGCGTAAGAGTTTATATGAATACCAGTCAGATCGCACTCTCGACTGGAAATGTGAAAGAGTCAGGCCACCCCCCCTCAGGTCTGGCTCTTTCTTTTTTGGGAATTAGTGGAAAACGTCCTGAATATATTCCCCTGCGTTTTCAACGTCCTTACCAACACCGCTAAAGGTATTGGCACAGGCGCTTAAGCCCAACACAAGAAAAAGAGAAAGACATAGTCGTGGCATGATGACTCCTTATTGCACGATTGTTTTATATTTTTGTCCTACGGCGACACCCTGATTGGGGCTTAAACCGTTGAGCACACGAAAACGCTCCTGGCGATAACTCTCAAACGGCATTCTAGCCGCCAACGAAGCCACAGTATCACCACTACGTGCAGTGATGATTTGAAGACGCATAGGTTTGACGCTCTGCTTTTCAGAGGCTGTCATACGGCGCAGGCTGTAAGTCGTTTTTTTCAGAGCATCTAAAGATGCACTGTCGAGATTGTTTGGAACAGCAATTTGAAAACGGAAGAACTGCCCAGGCTTCCATTCTATCGCCATCAGCTGAACAGTGACAGATTTACCGTTAACGGTTCCCGGGAATGACCCCGTCGCCGCACGCATGCCATTCACAGTGACAGATTCCAGATTACGGATATTCTCACCTTTCATCCATATGCGGCTAAGGAACGTGAGGGGATCTGGATTGGATTTATCGCCTGCCGCATCGAACAGAATAACCGCGCCGCTTCCTTTATGAAGCCCTATGATTTGCGTTGGTTGATTGTTGACTTGAAACCCGCTTGGGAAGGTAAAGGTAAAACCCATATCGGGATGCCAAAATGTCTGCCCCTTCATAAACCCTTGAGATGCGCTGTCACCGTAAACCATACCGTTAAGGGCATTGAAATATTCGTTACGCTTTAGTTTCTGTGCGTTCGCCCCATACGTTGTCGCGGCAGCTGAAGCTTCGGCGACACGGTTTCCTGTGTCTGGGTGAGTTGAAAACCAATTGGCTTGCGGCGCATTGCGTCCCGCTATTTTTGCTTCCAAATTGGTGTGCATACCCATGGAATTCAGGAAAGACGCCATAGCAAAACCATCATAGCCTGCGCGATGTAAATAGCGCACACCCAGTTCATCTGCCTGATGTTCCTGATCCCGTGAATAAGATTTCAGATACAAGTTTGACCCTAAATTTGCAGCGCGCGCGATACCGGCCGAGTCCGTAGCCGCGGATAACACGACTGCCCCAAGCTGTGTCAAAAACCCTTGAGACATCCGTTCAGCAGAATGGCGAGCCGTGACGTGCGCAATTTCATGTCCTATCACAGCGGCCAGCTCCGCTTCGTTATTCGCCAATGCCATCAAACCACGTGTCACATAGATATAACCACCAGGCAGTGCAAATGCGTTCACCATAGGCGAGTCAATCACATAAAACCTGTACTGAACGTCCGGTCTTTCGGTATTTTGTGCAACCTTTTGGCCGATAGTATTCACATAAGTATGTAACGGCCCATCAATAAACTTTCCGAATGTTTGTTCAATTTTCGCATGCTCCTGAGCGCCGATCGCGGCCTCCTGCCCCGCCGGCATAAGCGCTGTAAATTGCTGCTCGCCTGTCGCCGGATTTGTACTGCAAGCTGCCAAAAATAGCGGGATGAATAGCAAAGAAATCAAAAAAGGTGTCTTGCAAGGCTGTGTCATTTGCGCTCTAACTCCAATTATGCTGCGAATACCCTTATTGATACTCATTCTATTGCCTTTGTCCAGCGTTGTACCTGCTTCTGCGACCAATACATTTGAAGGTTTGAAGCAGACGGATACGGGTCGCGTGGATCAGGTTATCGACGCTCTGACCGTGACATTGAAAAGTGGCAAAATTATACGCTTATCGTCCCTAGATATTCCAGGGTTTGTGTACCCCGAACCAAGCGAACACTCCCTAAAAGCCAAAGAAGAACTGGAAAAACTACTCCCTGAAGGTACGGAAGTGATTTTGCATCAGACAATTAAGCCCAAAGTTGGGCGCGAAAACCGTATGGGGCAGATGTTGGCGCATCTCAAAACCAAAAAGGATGATATCTGGGTTCAGGGGCATATGATCGAAAATGGACTGGCCCGTGTTGCGCCCACCATCCGTAATTTTGAACTATCGGAAGACATGTATGCCTTAGAAGAAAAAGCACGCGCCGAGAAGATTGGTTTATGGGACGAGAAAGCCTATCCCGTTTTAACGCATGATAATGCCATGCAGGCGATTGGTAATTTTGCTGTTGTCGAAGGCGTTATTCAAAAAGCAGCCAGTGTCAGAAACAACGTGTATTTGAATTTCGGCGATGATTGGCGCAAGGATTTCACCATTCAGATCAAACCGCCTGTGCGCAAATTATTAGTCCGCGAAGATATTGATCCACTTGCGTTGAACGGACAAAAGGTGCGCGTGCGCGGATGGGTACGAGAATATAATGGTGCGCTGATTGAACTTAACCACCCCGCATCATTAGAGATATTGAAAGACACTGCACAAAGTTCTACTGTGAGTAAAAATTAATATATTAAGATTCTAATTATGCCGGATAAAAAAAACACCAATCGCCCTCCTCCTTTGCTAGATATATTTCCGGCGATCGAACCATATTCCACCGGGCATCTGGCCGTTGATGACACACATCAGATTTACTGGGAACAAAGCGGCAATCCGGATGGTCAGCCTATCGTCGTTTTTCATGGCGGTCCGGGTGCCGGAACCAGCCCTGTCCTGCGGCAGTTTTTTGATCCTGATCATTACCGCATCATCATGTTTGACCAGCGCGGGTGTGGTAAATCTACCCCACATGGTAGTTTGAAAGACAACACCACCAAACACCTCATCAGCGATATCGAAAAACTACGTGAGCATTTATCAATCGAACGGTGGCATATATTCGGCGGATCGTGGGGCAGTACACTGGCCTTATCCTATGCCGCTATTCATGCTGACAAAGTAACAAGCATGATTTTACGCGGCATTTTTCTCATGCGTCCCGAAGAAATCCATTGGTTCATTCATGGTATGCAAACAATTTTCCCAGAAGCATGGGAGCAATTCATATCTATTTTAAACGAAGAAGAGCGCGCAGATATTCTTAATTCATACTACAAACGACTAACGTCTGATGATGAAAATGTATTCATGGAAGCCGCTATTGATTGGTCTACGTATGAAAGTGCATGTGCAGCGCTGATACCCAACTATCAGATCATCACAACACAGGAACAAAAACTGAGCGCTTTATCGATATCACGGATCGAAGCGCATTATTTCCTGCATGAAGACTTTACGGACGAAAACGCTTTGTTAAGCAAGATTTACAGTTTCCGGCATATTCCGACCGAAATTATTCAGGGGCGTTACGATATGGTCTGCCCCATCAAAACAGCTTACGAGTTACATCAGGCATGGCCTGAAGCGGAATATCATGTTGTGCCGGACGGCGGACATTCTGCCATGGACCCTTCTATTCGTTCACATTTGGTTGAAGCGACAGAGAAAATGAAAAAAATCAGCGTGTAATGGAGAAAATAGATATGAGTTTTAAAACACTAAACGATATGGATATGAGCGGCAAAGTTGCCTTGGTACGGATTGATTTGAACGTGCCGCCCGATGATGCTGGTAACGTGACTGACAAAACGCGTATTGAGCGTGCGAAACCAACAATTGATGCTTTACGCGATAAAGGCGCAAAAATTGTGATCTTATCGCATTTTGGGCGCCCGAAAGGTGAAGCCAAACCGGAATTCTCGCTCTCCTTCTTACCCACCGTTTTAAAAGAGACATGGGGATGCGAAGTTAGCTTTGCTGAAGACTGTATCGGCGATACGGCCAAGAGCGCGATTGCAAATTTAAATGACAGTGATGTTTTGTTGCTGGAAAATGTCCGTTTTCACAAAGGTGAAGAGGCCAATGATGCCGCCTTTGTCAAATCGTTAGCAGAACTCGGTGATGTTTTTGTGAATGATGCCTTTTCTGCTGCTCACCGTGCGCATGCCTCAACCGAAGGTCTTGCCCATCACTTGCCAAGCGTTGCCGGGTTATTGATGGAAGCAGAATTAAATGCTTTGCAAGACGCACTCGAAGCTCCACAAAGCCCTGTTGTAGCCGTTGTAGGTGGCGCAAAAGTTTCAACAAAACTTAGTGTTCTGAATAATTTGGTTCAAAAGACAGATTATCTAGTCCTTGGTGGCGGCATGGCAAATACGTTTTTGTTTGCGAACGGTTTTG
>JBCCLQ010000039.1:0-12182 GCA_039026795.1 Pseudomonadota bacterium | reverse complement strand
GCAATGTGAATGTTGATGATGATATTCCGAATGAGGATAGTGAAGATACGGTCATTGATGCGATGAATTTGTTCGAACCCAACCGTTTCACAGGTTTGGACCGTATTGAGGACAGATCACGGGCAACATATGGACTTCGTACTGCTCTTGAAGGATATAACGGATATCGCGGTGAAGTATTTTTCGGGCAGAGTTATCGTTTTGACAGTGATGACAACCCTTTCACAGAAGGATCCGGATTGGATGATAAGGATTCAGACTATGTCGGGCAGGTGAGTGCGCAGCTTGGGTCTTACATGGACGGGAATTACCGTTTTCAGTTGGATAATGAAGATTTTTCATCGCAGCGTCATGAGGTAGATCTGGCGTCACGTCTAGGGCCACTTAGCTATGGCGGACGTTATTTTTATGGTGTCGGGCTTGAGGGTACAGAAGTTGAAGAAACGCGTGAACAGCTGACCGGTTATGCCAGCTATAACATCAACGATGCTTGGACTGTTTTCGGTACGGCACGCTATGACTTTGGTGAACAGGAAGGTTTGCGGACAGCATCATACGGTCTGAGTTATGCCGGACAGTGCTTCAGTCTTGCCGCCAGTGCACAAAGAACACTCACAACTGACTCATCCGGTGACAGTGGGACAGAGATATTTTTCCGCATTGGTTTGAAAACTCTTGGCGAATTTGAAACTTCCGGCTTGAGTGTTGATGGCTCGGAGGAATAATATGAGTGCGCTCTTTATTCACACTATTCAAAGGTATTGTGTGTGTCTTCGTTAATTGATGCCAATTTTCACATGTGGTTTGTGCTGTTCCTGACTGGAATGGCTGTGGTGATGTTCGCACGTGAAAAATGGCCCATGGAAGTCACAAGCGTTATTCTTCTCACCGCCTTGTTGTTGTTCGGTCAGTTTTTCGAACTTCCAGACGCCAACGGTCGCAATCAGCTCGATGCTTATCACTTGTTAAGCGGTTTTGCGAACCCTGCTCTGGTCGCGGTTTTGGCTTTGCTGGTTATGGGGCAGGCAATTATCCATACGGATGCCTTGCGACCTCTCATATATTTATTTGTTAAGAGCAAAATGCTTCCAGCGTGGGCGTCGATCGGCGGTATTTTGATTTTTGTGATGGTGTTTAGTGCATTTTTGAACAATACACCGCTCGTGATTCTGGCTATTCCGATTATGCAGGCTTTGGCCATGAGTGCCGGCATGTCTGAAAGTCGTATGATGATGCCGCTCAGTTTTGTGGCTATTCTGGGGGGGATGACGACTTTGGTCGGTTCGTCTACTAACCTTTTGGTGTCCAGCTCATTGGTTGAACTAGGCTATGACGCATTAGGGTTTTTCGATTTCCTGGTTCCGGGAATGATGATGGCCGCCGTTGGTTTTGTGTATGTTGTGATTGTTTTGCCGTGTACATTGCCGACACGCCAGTCGCTAACCGATCAGTTAAAATCAGGTGAGAAGGAATTCGTTGCGGAACTTGATATCAACGATGATAGTCCGCTCATCGGCGCGCAATATATAGATGGTCGGCTTGCAGAATTTCCCGATCTGGACACACGGCTTATTCAGCGATCCGGACATTTAATCTTACCGCCATTCGAAGGGTATGACATTCAGTCAGGAGATATTCTGATCGTTGCTGCCACCCGTGAAGCATTGGCAGATATGTTATCTAAATATCCCGGTTTCCTGTTATCCGAAGATGAAGAGGACACGATTGTCCAAAAAACAAATGAAAAAAGCGAAGATACCGCGGGTCCTGCTGAATTAGAGCAGACGGTGACCCAAACACGCATATTGGCTGAAGTCATGATAACGCCTGCATCGCGCATGGTGGATATGACGATTGATCAAGTTGGATTTCATAGACAGTTCGGAACGATCGTACTTGGTATTCAAAGGCGTGCACGGGTGGTACGCAGACGCTTAGGACGCATTCGCTTAGAGGCAGGTGATGTGCTGTTGGTTGCAGGCTCGCAAGGCTCCGTGAATGATATGCGTAACAATCCCGATGTGATTGTGCTGTCCGGATCCAAGCGTGAATTGCCAATCCCGAAAAAAGCACCTATGGCGGGTATTATCTTTTTAGGCACGGTCTTAGCGGCATCTACAGGTGTGATGTCCATTGCTGTTGCTGCTTTGACAGGCGCTGTTTTGCTGATTGCAACAGGGTGTTTAAATATACGGCAAGCCACGCGCGCGATTGATCGAAAGATCATTCTACTTGTTGGGTCCATGTTGGCGTTGGGCGTTGCGTTACAGGCGACAGGCGGTGCGCAGTTTATAGCTGATCAGTTGTTGCTCTTGCCCTTTGCTGATGACCCTCTGTGGATGGTGGCGACTTTGTTCATTCTGGTCGCATTCTGCACAAACATCTTATCCAATAACGCCTGTGCGATCTTGTTTACGCCGATTGCGGTGAATATGGCGATTAATCTGGGCGTTGACCCGTTTGTGTTTGCGGTAGCCGTGATTATGGCCGCCAATTGTTCTTTTGCTTCGCCAATCGGTTATAAAACCAATTTGTTGGTGATGGGGCCAGGGCATTACCGTTTTCGTGATTTCATGAAGGCCGGAATCCCCCTTGTACTCGTTTTATGGGTTACGTATATTTTTATCGCGAAATATTACTTTAATCTCTAGACAGGCAATGATCGGAAGACTGTGAATATTTACGACCCTAGCGCGCGATACAGAGCCAAATCCAAGCAGCGATTTGTAAACTTCCTTGTTTTTACAAGTGTTGTTTTGGTGTCTGCAGGGATCGGTTTTTGGTTGGGCGGTCAGAGTGCGGCGGAGCAGATTATTACGCTGAAAACCGAAAACGAGACACTCAATACACAGTATGATGAGTTACAAGACAGCCTGACTGAATTACGAGCCGAGGCGCAAACAGCCAATACACGGTTCGAGCAGATTAAAAAGGAATATGCGGAATTGATCCCCGAAGGTCCCATGCAAGATTTAACGGCGTTATTACGTGCGCAATTGGAAAAAGGCATGGACCCGCAGCGCTTGGGGTTTTTTATTCGTTCTGCCCGTCCACCCACAGGCTGTGTTGAACCCGATGTGCGTCGTTTTGTCGTGTCCACGCCTGCTTACAGAGGGCCAGCCAGTGTGGTGAGCGTCGCGGATGGCGCGATTAAAATTCAAGGATCGGGCGCATCAGCACGCAATGATAAAGGGCAACCCGAAGCCTGGTTTGATCCTGCGCAGCCTGTCAGTGTAGTTTTCACCTCCCAAAATGGGACAGATCGCAAGAAGGGCACGTTGCCTATTCAGCATTCGGTTGTCGCCGGAAATCGTGAATACAGATTTACGATAGAAGAGGGATCGCGTTCGTTTGCCAAGGTCGTTTTTGATTCCTGCTCTTACCCTTGATCGTCGTTCATATGGGTTTCAAGCCAATCCTTTAAATTGAAATCAATGCGGATGGTTTTGTCTTCGATATATGTTTTGTTATGACTGGCCAGTTTCAGTAGGTCCGATACAGCATCATCCTGACCGAATAACGACCCTTTAACATCCATGCTATCCGGATAAATCAGGATATTACCTTCAATGAATTTTTCAGACTGATCTTTGGTCGTCAGCGTAAAATCAAAAGGAATCGGGCCGCCTGCAAAGCGCCGGTCGGGTAGATATTCAAGCGTGAGTAATGTAGGCGCGCTATCCAGAGTCTTTATGGTTTTGAGATCAAAATCGGGCATCAATGTTGTAATAAGAGAGCGAACATCTTCGGGATCGTTCATTTCAACAAAGATCGTGCCTGTTGTGGCTTGTTCGTTTTGGTTCCAATCACCGGACATTTTGATGGACGGCATTCCGCTGACTTTAGATCGGAAAATACCGTTGCTGCCATTTGGGGATTGGCTGAGTGCTAAGGACAGGTCTTGTAAAGGCAGTCCTAGAATATCAGCGCTTCCTGCATCCAATTGCGTAGAGAATGTCGTTAGCGTGTCGTCCTGACCTTCTGCGCTGGCCCAACCACTTAAACGGCTTGTGCGTAGGGGGCCGAGATTGAGTTTTCCTTCGTTGAATGTGCTTTCCAGTAAAAAGCTGTTATCCGGTCTGATGAGGCCGCTGACAGGGATTTCAAAGCCCAATTGATATTGGCGTGACCAAGCGACGGATTGTATGGATTTCGAGCCATCTTCCAGCGTGGTGAGTAGTGATTTTGCCTCAATGCGAATATCTCCGAATTCGGTGCTGAGATTGAGTTGTGCAGGATCGATCGAGAGTTTATTTATGGGGATGGATCGTATTTGGGACGTTTTGAACCATTTTTTGATTTCATCAAGGTTCATCGTATCTGATAAATCATGATGAACAACATTAGATATATAAATTGAATCAATGTTTTGTTTTAATAGATAAAGAAACCAGTTGAAGTTTATATTTGCTTTTTCAATGGTGCTAAAACCATCCTCATCGAACGTAATATTGGATAAGGTCACACCTGTCAGTGTAGGTTGAATGCTCTCAATGGCCATATCCGGAAAGTGATCTTCACCCATTGCTATATGCAATCGTTTTTCAACTAGACCAGGCAAGGCAAACCAGCCAGCACCGGCGGCCAGCAAAATGGTTATGCTTAGAAATAAGAAAGCCCGTTTGAACATGATGAGCGGACTTTAGAGGGTTATGGTCTAGATATCAATGTCTTCTACAAATTCCGCGTTGTCCTGAATAAAGCGGAAGCGAGCATCGGCGTTACGACCCATGAGCTGTTCGACCAGTGCATCAACATCAGGCGTATCTTCGCCATTCAAGGCGTCTTCATCCGTGATCAGCTCTTCTGTCAAACCCAGTGCAGCTTTGGCGTCCGGCAAGCTAACACGCAGAAGGATACGCGTTTTAGGGTCCATGGTTGTTTCCTTGAGTTGCTTGGCCGGCATTTCACCCAAGCCTTTAAAGCGGCTGACATCGACTTTCTTTTTGCCCTTGAATGTTGTTTCCAGAAGCTCATCCTTGTGTGCATCATCGCGGGCGTAAGCGCTCAAATTTCCGCTGACTAGGCGGTAGAGTGGTGGCTGAGCGAGATAAAGGTGGCCATCTTCAATCAGGCGGCGCATTTTGGTGTAGAAGAATGTGATGAGTAGTGAAGCGATGTGTGCACCATCAACGTCCGCATCGGTCATGATAATGATGCGTTCGTAGCGCAGTTTGTCGTGATCGTAGTCTTTGCCGATGCCCGTACCCATAGCCAGAATGAGGTCCTGAATTTCCTGATTGGCGCGGATTTTATCGGCCGTGGCGCTGACGACATTCAAAATTTTCCCCCGTAAAGGTAGGATGGCCTGTGTTTCACGGTTTCGGCCCTGTTTGGCTGAGCCGCCAGCCGAGTCCCCCTCAACAATGAACAGCTCGGTGTCTTCTGCATTGCTTCTGGAGCAATCAGCAAGTTTACCCGGGAGGCGGAGTTTGCGGGTTGCAGATTTGCGGGCTGTTTCTTTTTCGTTTTTGCGGCGTAAGCGCTCTTCGGCCTTTTCAATCAGCGCATCGAGCAAGGTTCTGGCGGCTGTGGGGTCGGCACTGAGCCAGTGATCGAAATGATCCTTGATCGCCGTATCCACCAAGCGGGCAGTTGATGCCGTGACCAGCTTTTCCTTCGTCTGTCCCTGAAACTGTGGATCGTTAATGAAAACGGAAAGCAGCACAGCTGCACCGCCAATGATGTCATCAGTTGTGATGATATTGGTTTTTTTGACGCCAACCATTTCCCCGTAAGCTTTTAAGCTCTTGGACAGAGCTGTGCGCAGGCCTTGTTCGTGTGTGCCCCCCATAGGTGTGGGGATGGTATTACAATATGAATGGATGAAGCCGTCATCGGCGCGTGGCCATGAAATGGCAAATTCCACCTTGCCTGCTTTTTCAGGGAGGTCCGCAACGCCTGCGAACGGCTTGTCAGTATAGGTTTTTCGACCTTCAAGTGTAGCCTTAAGATAATCTTCTAACCCTCTGGGAAAATGAAATTTATCGTCTGTCGGTATCTTGCTATCGGGTTGCAAAAGTGACGCATCACAGGACCATCTGATTTCTACGCCGCGAAACAAATAAGCCTTGGAGCGCGCCATTTGATACAGCCATGATGGTTTGAATTTGGCCTTTTCACCAAAGATTTCCGCGTCAGGATGGAAGCAAACGGTCGTTCCACGTCGGTTGTTGACGCTACCCAAATTTTCCAGCTTTGAGGTCGGTTTGCCGCGGGAGTAGGATTGTTTGTAGAGTTTCTTTTCCCGTGCGACTTCAACCCACATCCAATCAGACAGGGCATTCACGACCGAGCTACCAACACCATGCAACCCGCCGGCTGTTTGATAGGCGCCAGTATCGAATTTACCGCCAGCATGCAGGGTTGTGAAAATGACTTCCAGTGCGGATTTATCTTTAAATTTTGGATGTTTGCCGACAGGGATACCACGTCCGTTGTCAGTGATTTGGACTGAGCCGTCAGCGTTCATTGTGATTTCAATTCTGTTGGCGTGTCCGGCAACAGCTTCATCCATTGAGTTGTCCAGAATTTCGCCGACAAGGTGGTGCAGGGCGCGGTCATCCGTGCCGCCTATATACATTCCGGGCCGTCTGCGTACCGGTTCCAAACCTTCCAGAACCTCGATATCTTCTGCGCCGTAAGAGGTTGATTTTGCTGTATTATCGTTTTCGAATAAATCGGACATATAAAACGCTGTTTCCCTTAGTTGAACTGTGTTTTAGCCGAAAAATGCGTCCCATGCAAAGGCTTCGTTTTTCTTCAATCCCCGTTTTGTGGCATAATATAGGAGTAAAGCCATCGGATACATAACCCTATTAGAAACGGAAAAGAGAAAAAATTGCGACTTCAGGATTTGAAAAGCAAAGCTCAATATTGTGTCTTTAGCCTTATTTTTGTTTTGGGCTGTGTTTCAGCATTCCAAGCGCATGCGATTGATCTGCAGACAATTCCCAAGTTAAAACTTGTAGAGACAATGGAAGAAGAGGCGTTCAATAAAGAAACAAAACTTTATTCAGATACGCCTTTCGGCGACGAGTTTTTGGCTTACGAGGTCCGCATTCCAAAGGATTGGACGCAAGGGGAAACTTATACGGCTGAAAAAGGGGAGAGTGCGTCAGTCAGTCTGGATATTTTAGGTAACATTGCCCGTTTTGATGGACCGCCGCGTTTGGACGCCCGAAGCTATTTTACATTAGAGGCCTTGAATCTGGATTATGAAACTACGGCGCGCAGCTGGTTTATGAATTTCATCTTATCGAACGGTTATACTATTCAGGGTATGGATGAGATATCGGATAGGGAGCTCAACGCGCTGTATATTTATGTTGAAGATGATATTTCTTACGCCACGCGACTGGCCGCCCGGATCAATGGGCCACGCATTATTGTTGCACGATATTTTGTACCGCTTGATGATTTTGAAGATGAAAAGATTATACAGGCGCAAAGCATGACGTCATTTAAGTTAACCAATACAACCGGTAAACAGATCGAAATACGGAAAACATATGATTTTCTGGATCAAAGCCATTTCGATTACCCGGTATCATGGCAACTCAATGCCAGCGATATTATGAGTATTGAACGGATGAACGCCGAGATTTTTTCTCTAAGCGAAAGTGAAGAAATGAATGGCCGCATTCAAATTATGATTGTATCTCGGCTTTTGGACACATCACTGAGTTCAGAAGTTACGAAATTTATGGATAGTTTTTCGATCAAGAACTATGAACTTGGTAGCTTGATAGAGTCTCACGATTTTAAGCATCATCCAGATATGGATTTTGTAAAAACACAATCCTACAAGCTTGAGCCGTATGCACCTACGATGATGAAGTACGAGTATTGGGCGAGTTTGTTACAGAACGATGATTATTATTACATTGTGACGATGCTGACTCCTGCGCGCAATGCGGAGTATTTCCTTTGGACCAAAAATGTCGAGGCTTTTCGCGTGGTCTTATCTTCTATCAGGCGCTACGAATAAAAAACCGGCTAATGAAAACCGGTTTTTGTATCTGATTAAGTAATTTCTATGATGAGTAGTACATCATAAATTCGATTGGATGCGGCATGGTTTCAAATGCCTCAACTTCTTCCATCTTCAATTCGATGTAACCTTCCAAAGCGTCTGCCGTGAATACATCACCTTTCAGCAAGAATTCGTGGTCAGCTTTCAGAGCTTCCAGGGCTTCACGCAGCGATCCACAAACTGTGGGCACTTGAGCAAGCTCGTCTGCAGGAAGGTCGTAAAGGTTTTTATCCATTGCATCACCAGGATGGATTTTGTTTTCAATCCCATCCAGACCGGCCATCAGCATGGCGGAGAATGCCAGATATGGGTTTGCCATTGGGTCAGGGAAGCGAACTTCCACACGTTTTGCCTTCGGTGACTCACCATATGGAATACGGCAAGAGGCAGAACGGTTTCTGGAAGAGTAAGCCAAAAGAACAGGTGCCTCGTAACCCGGAACCAAACGCTTGTAGGAGTTGGTGGATGGATTTGTGAAAGCGTTCAACGCACGTGCATGTTTGATGATACCACCAATGTAGTAGAGCGCTGTATCAGATAGGCCAGCATATTTATCGCCAGCAAAGACTGGTTTGCCATCCTTCCAGATAGATTGGTGACAGTGCATACCGGAACCGTTATCGCCAAAGATCGGTTTCGGCAGGAATGTTGCGGTTTTGCCGTATACGTGCGCCACATTGTGAACAGAGTGTTTATAAAGCTGAACGTTATCGGCTTCTTCCACCAATGTAGAAAAGAGGATACCAAGTTCATGCTGAGATGGGGCGACTTCGTGGTGGTGTTTTTCAACCGGAACGCCCATGGATTGCATAACAGTGAGCATTTCTGCACGTAAGTCTGCGCCGCTATCAACGGGAGCCTCAGGAAAGTAACCGCCTTTCACGCCCGGACGGTGACCCATGTTGCCGCCTTCTTCATAATAATCGGTTCCGCTGTTGTAGGGACCTTCTTTGGAATCAACGCTGAACATGACTTCGTTCATGTCGACCTTCATTTTGACGTCATCAAAGACGAAAAATTCAGCTTCTGGTCCGAAGTATGCGGTATCACCAACACCGGATGATTTTAGGTAAGCTTCCGCAGCTTTTGCAATAGATCGGGGATCACGGTTGTAAGGTTTACCAGTAGACGGTTCATAAATATCACAGAAGACTTTAATTGTAGGTTGAGCGGCAAACGGATCGACAACAACCTTGTTCATATCCGGCTTCAGGATCATGTCGGATTCGTTGATGGCTTTCCAACCCGCAATGGAAGATCCATCAAACATGATGCCTTCTTCGGCCATGTCTTTGTCAAACGTGCTTACATGCTGTGCGGTGTGTTGCCATTTTCCGCGCGGATCGGTGAAGTTGAAATCAATGTATTGTACATTGTTGTCATCAATATATTTTTTGAGTTCTGAAAAGTTTTTTACTTTGAGCGGTGCTTCTGACATTTAAACGTCCCCTTTGTCGCATCGATAGTGAGTTAACATATAATTGCATAGCCGCTATGCAATTATCAGAAATGTGATTTAGCATGCGCAAAAATCAAGGTCTATTAAAATCGACATTTCACATGATTTTTGTAATCCTTGACGAATAGGGGCAATCAGATGTAGAAAGCCTTTCGTCGTGGCGATCGTAGCTCAGCGGTAGAGCCCTCGGTTGTGATCCGAGTTGTCGCGGGTTCAAATCCCGTCGGTCGCCCCACTTTTTATGTGTGCGGATGTGGTGAAATTGGTAGACACGCTAGATTTAGGTTCTAGTGCCGCAAGGCGTGAAGGTTCAAGTCCTTTCATCCGCACCATTTATTTCCACTTAATAGAACAACCCATGCTAGGGGTTTGGGTTTCGGGCCCGTGCCCTGTTTCGGCGATTTGGCGCATGGCGTTCAGGAGTTCGGGCATACGGTTCGACGCATCGTCCATTTTGGCGTCATCAAGACGGCCGCGATATTGCAGTTCCCCAGCCGCGTTGAGACCGAAGAAATCCGGCGTACAGACGGCGTTATAGGCTCTGCCGACTTCCTGTGTTTCATCCACCAAATAGGGAAAGTCCATGCCGTGCTGAGCGGCGAATTCGATCATTTTTTCGGGGCTATCATCGGGGTAGTTGACGTAGTCGTTCGACATAATACCGACGGTATTGATCCCATCCGCTTTGAGAGCCTTCGCATCGGCAACCAGCCGGTCGATAATAGCCTTCACATACGGACAGTGATTACACATAAATACGATGAGTAGACCTTTTTCACCCATCAGGCTGTCCAGCGTATGTGTGTTTCCGTTCGGGTCCGGAAGTTCAAAAGAGGGGGCTTTCCAGCCAAAATCACAAATCGGGGTATCAACGAGTGCCATAACGGTATCCTTTGTTTGGGTTATTCATTGTTTAAATAGTCTGTTTTGGGGCTTAAATCCACTTTTACGCTTGAGTTTTTGAGGCCAATCTGCTTTTTGAGAGGCGTTAAACGCATATATTGTGAAAGTAAGAGATGAAGAACGCCATGCAAGTTAAAGAAATTAAAAAAGAAGGCTTGAGCCACGAGTTAGAAATCACTGTTCCGTTGAAGGAAATCGAGGGACATGTTGAAGCTCGCCTGAAAGAAGTTGGAAAGACAGTTAAAATCCAGGGGTTCCGTCCGGGTAAAGCACCGATGAATTTGCTGAAAAAGCGTTATGGCCGAGCAATTATGGGCGAGGTGCTGGAGAAGGCTGTGAATGAAAGCTCAGCCAAGGCGCTGGAAAAGCAGAAAATCAAGCCAGCGATGCAGCCGAAGATCGAAGTACAAGACTTCGATGAAGGTAAAGACCTGATCTACAAGATGGAAGTGGAGACACTGCCCGAGATCAAACTGGCTGATTTCAGCAAAATGAAAATCGAAAAACCGGTTGCGAAGCCATCCGATAAGGAAATCAAAGAAGCTTTGGGCCGCATTGCCGAAAACAATGCGACAACGAAGAAAATTGATGGTGATCGCGCCACGAAAAAGGGCGATACAGTCCTAATGGATTTTGATGGTCGTACTGCAGATGACGATGTTCATCATGAAGGCATGAAATCCGAAGGTTTTAAGCTGGAATTGGGAAGCGGACAGTTTATTCCCGGTTTCGAAGACCAAATGATTGGTAAGAAGGCCGGAGAGAAATTTGATGTGAAAGTTACATTCCCTGAGGAGTATGGCGCTGCAGAGCTGGCCGGACGTGACGCCATTTTTGAAGTGACCATTCATGAAATTCATGAAAAGGCAGAGTCAGAAGTGAATGACGAGCTTGCGAAAACTCTAGGCTTGGAAGATCTGAAAGCCCTGAAAGAAGCGATCGAGCAGCAAATGCAAAGTGAATACGATAATTTCACACGCATGAAGATGAAAAAGCAGCTTCTGGACGAGTTGGATGCCAAACACACGATTGAAGCGCCAGCCCGCATGATCGAAATGGAATATGATTCCATTATTCAACAGGCTGAACGCGAACAGCAGATGAACCCTGAAGCGGAAGCTTTAAGCGATGAGGACAAAGACGATTTGAAGGACATCGCCGGACGTCGTGTGCGTTTGGGCTTGATACTCTCTGAGGTTGGTAATCAGGAAAAGATCATGGTGTCTGATCAGGAATTGCAGCAAGCGGTCATCCGTGAAGCGCAGAAATTCCCGGGTCAGGAAAAGGCCGTGTTCGAATTCTATCAGAAGAACCAGCAGGCTTTAGAGGCTATGCGTGCGCCTATCTTTGAAGATAAGGTTGTGGACTTCATACTTGGCAAGGTTGATGTCAGTGAAAAGACAGTGAGTGTTGAAGAGCTGACCGCTGAAGAGGAAGAAGAGACGAAGCCAAAGAAAAAGGCGTCATCGTCCAAAAAGAAATCGACAGCGAAAAAGTCAGAGTCAAAAGACGGGGAAAAGAAAAAAGCTCCAGCCAAGAAGAAAACGACTAAAAAATCCTAAAATTTGTAAATGTCATTACCCGACTTATTCGCGTAATCCAGAGAATATTGTACTGGATCACCCGGATAAACCGGGTGATGACTATAGAGCCTAATAATTTTCACTCTTGAACAAACCGAAACAGCGCGATACGGTTATACAATTCGTGTCATCCCGAACGAAGTCGAGGGATCTGACCAAGTTTCAACATTTAAGATCCCTCCACTGTTTGCTAAAGCTGCTC
>JBCCLQ010000038.1:0-12189 GCA_039026795.1 Pseudomonadota bacterium | reverse complement strand
GCGCGTTAAAGGCCTCGATTTCGGCTTCGCGTTCGCAAATCAAACGCAAGGCAACCGATTGCACGCGTCCTGCGGAACGAGATCCCGGCAATTTGCGCCATAAAACAGGGGAGATGTTAAAGCCCACCAGATAATCCAGCGAACGCCGCGCTAGATAAGCTTGAATCAAAGGATCATCCAGTCCGCGTGTATGTTGGAATGCGTCCTGGACGGCGGCCTTTGTAATCTGGTTGAACGTCACGCGCTCAACCTTTTTGCCGTCTAACAGTTTCGCATCATTGAGAATTTCTTTGACATGCCAGGCAATCGCTTCTCCCTCGCGGTCGGGGTCAGGTGCCAGATAAACGGCGGAAGCCTTTTTCACGGCTTTCTTAATTTCAGAAATAGTTTTCCCTGCGCGCGCGCCTTGCTCCCACTTCATCGCGAAATCTTCATCGGGCAGAACAGAGCCGTCCTTGTTCACCAAATCACGCACATGGCCGTAAGATGCCAAGACCTCGAAATCAGGTCCGAGGTACTTATTAATCGTCTTCGCCTTTGCAGGGGACTCAACTATTACTACATTCTCAGTCATGTCTCTATCAGGCTGACACGTCCGCCAGGTAAGCGTTGCAAGCGTCCAGCCAACTCCAATTCCAGCAGCACGGTTTGCGCTACTGAAATCGTGATATGACAGACCCGAACCAATTCGTCAACCGTGACGGGTACATGGGAGAGGTTGGAGAGAATCAAATCCCGTGCGTCCTCAACCTCGTTTTCATCAATCGGGGCGAGTGGCGTGATCGGTGCTTCGGCCTGTTTCGGTTCACCCAGTGAGCGACCTGTGAAGTCATTCATATTCTGCAAGACATCGGTAGAGGATTGAATGAGAACAGCGCCGTCCTGCAATAATTTGTTTGGTCCGGCCGCGCGCGGATCAAGCGGAAAACCGGGGACGGCATAGACATCGCGCCCTTGTTCCCCCGCCATGCGGGCGGTGATCAGTGATCCTGATTTTAATGTGGCTTCAACCACCACCACGCCCGATGATAACCCCGAAATAATACGATTACGTTTGGGGAAGTGCCGCGCAACGGGCTGCGTACCCAGCGGACTTTCGGCGACAATTAATCCGCGTTCACGAATGACATTATATAGCTCTGTATTTTCCTGCGGATAAATCACATCTACGCCACCGGCAACGACGGCGATGGTGCCTGTTTCAATCGATCCCCGATGCGCAGCTGTGTCAATCCCGCGGGCGAGGCCGGAGATCACCACTTGTCCCGATTGCCCCAGTTCACGTGCCAGCTTTTCAGCGAATTTGCGCCCGTTGAGCGAGGCGTTGCGCGCGCCGACCATCCCAATGCCCTGGCGTTTGAGTAAATCCGCATTGCCAAAAACGGAAATCACGGGCGGTGCGTCTTCTGTGGCCGCAAGGGGCAGGGGATAGTGCTCTTCGCATGCGCAAATGATATCACCGCCAAGCTTATGCAGCGCATTCAGTTCTTTTTCGATTTGACCCACGGGTGGCGCGGTGAGTGGTTTGGATCGGCCGCCACGTTTGGAAAATTCAGGCAGAGCTTCCAATGCTTTGCTGGCTGTGCCGAAGCGTTCAATCAGGCGGTAAAATGTGATCGGCCCGACATTATCCGTGCGGATCAGCCGCAACCAGTTCAGCTTTTCGGTGTCATCAAGATCAATTTGTTTTTCTTGAGCATTAAAAAGCATTATTACACTCCGCCGTCATTGCGAGGAGAAGCTTTGCTTCGACGCGGCAATCCATGGATTGCTTCGCTATGCTCGCAATGACGGAGTTGATCATGATGGTTCTTTCTTTTTGAAGGATATTTTCGGCTCTTCACTTTTGATTAAGCGTTGAATATTCTCACGATGCTTCCAGAATACCACTGTGGAAATCAAAACGCAGATAATGCCAGCAAAAACGCCTTGCACGTAAAACACAACCAGCGGTGCCACGATCATAGCGACCAGAGCAGACAAAGAGGATATTTTGAAAATCAAGGCTGTGACTAGCCATGTAAGGCAAGCCGCTACACCAGCCAAAGGTACAGCGGCTAGTAAAGTGCCAAGAGTTGTTGCAACACCTTTCCCACCCTTAAATTTTAACCATACTGGACAGCAATGTCCTATGATGGCGGCAAAGCCATATATCAATAAAAGGGCGCTCGGTGCATTAGCACTATTTTCATACGTTGATAACAAAAATCCATGCCAATATTCATTTAGCAAAAATAAAGCAACTGCGCCTTTTGCCCCGTCTAAAACTAGTGTTAAAAATGCGAGAGTTTTATTCCCTGTCCTTAGAACATTCGTTGCGCCTATATTGCCCGATCCAACTTTTGTGATGTCCGTTTTAGCAAAAAATTTTGATAGAATTAGTCCGAAAGGTATTGAGCCCAAAAGATATGCAAACAAAATAGGTAAAACAAACACAAAGCCAATTGCACTTAATACCATCTAAAACTTCCCTTTGAGCAGGAGGTCGAGGACGGCCATGCGGGTCGGGACGCCGTTGCGGACCTGTTCCAAGATCAAGGAACGTTTCGGATCATCGGCGACATCATCGGCAATTTCGACACCGCGATTCATCGGACCGGGATGCATAATCAACGCACCTTTATTGGCGAAAGCCAACTTGTCGTGCGTTAAACCATATTGATCAAAAAAGTCCGCTTCGGATTTGATCAATCCCGCTTCCATGCGTTCATATTGATTGCGCAGCATCATCACGACATCGCAATCCTTCAGGCCATCTTGCATGTTATCAAAGGCTTGCACGCCGTCTTTGAGCTTTTCCGGCAAGAGCGCAGGCGGAGCCACAATATTCACATTCGCGCCAAGCTTGGTCAGCAAATCAATATTCGATGACGCCACGCGGCTATGCGCGACATCGCCGCAGATCGCGATTTTTAAACCGTCTATCTTGCCCAAACGTCTGCGAATGGTCAGCGCATCAAGTAGCGCCTGCGTTGGATGTTCATGCCAGCTATCGCCTGCATTGATCACGGGGCAAGAGACTTTGGATGCCACAAAGGCGGGTGCGCCATATTCCGCATGCCGCACGATAATCGCATCGGGATGAAGCATCGAATTGAGCGTCTGGATTGTATCCATGAAGGTTTCGCCTTTGCTTTCCGATGATGTGCGCATATCCAGATTGGTCACATCCGCGCCCAATCGCTTGGCGGCGACCTCAAATGACGTTCGCGTACGGGTTGAATCTTCGAAAAACAGGGTGAGAACTATTGCGCCCTTTAGGATATCGGGCTTAAAGCTGCGGTCATCAATGTTATCGGCGTAATAATCGGCCAGATCGAGGATAATGCCGATTTCTTCGGCGTTAAGGTCTTCAATACCGAGCAGGTGGTTATGTTTGAACTTGCTGCGGTCTACTTTATCAATGGGTTTGCTCATATCGGCAGCACTATATAGCTCGTTTGATGGAAAATCCAGAGCCCCGATATGACAATCCCGATGGCAAATCCGGGGCCTGCCGGAATGGCAAGACGGTGAAAGTCGGGCTTTGTTTTGCCGGTTGCGGCTTTGACCAAGCCATAAGCTATACCGTGAATGAGCCCCGCAAAGGCCCCGACGGTCAGCGCAATCAATACACCTTCCGCGCCAAGCCAAAGGCCTGCTGCGCCCATGAGTTTCACATCCCCAAGACCCAGCGAGTCTTGCTTGTAATACGCGTTGGCGGCCATACGTAAAGCAAACAAAAATCCATAACCGACCGCACCGCCGATCAGCATTTGTTGATATGGCAGGATTTGGAAATCAGTGCTGAAGTGAAAAGCCACACCTAAAACCGCGAAGGGAAACACCAAAACATTCGGTAACAGCCGCACCCGCAAATCAATGATACATAAAATGACGAGCAATAAGATTGCGGTCGTCAGGCAGATATAGGGAACGAAAGACATCAACATAACTCAAACTGTGTGCGCTAAATTCCGTTTTGGCAAGCCGTGTTTGTTTACGTTCAGATTTTTAAGGGGATAGTGGCGCGGGCAGGCATTGCGTCCGTCAAATCAATCCTCTACCGTGTGGTGTTGGTATAAAAAAGGGATAAAAAGCACATCATGGACGAACCTAAAACCATTCTGGTTGTCGAAGATAACGATTTTGTGCGTATGCAAATCGTCCGTTTTCTGGATGATGCGGGCTATCAAACACTGGAAAGTTCGCGCGGGGATGAGGCCGTGGATATGACCTCTGAAAACAAATCAATCGCCATGGCGATTGTGGATGTGCGCATGGAACCTGTGGATGGATTTGATTATATTCGCACAATCCATGGCAGGAATATTGAGATTCCGGTTATTTTAGTCACTGGTGATGACAATCCCGATCTTTTAGACCAATCCAATAAGTTAGGTGTAGATGCTGTTTTAATGAAGCCCGTTGAAAAAGACAGATTGATTAAAACCGTTGAGCGCACCTTCATGGTTTATGACAGAAAGGCGAACAGTTAATGTTTTCGGAAAAATTCTACAGCGGATTATTAGCGTCATGGATTTTTGCCGGATGTGTTGTCGTTTCCGGATGTGCGCAAGTATCTGTTCCCGATGCACGCACATTGGATGTGCCTACTCCGAAATATGCTGATGAACGCCAGCGCGCTGTCAATGAGCGTCCTGATAGCGTTATGTATCTCCCATTGGGTGAAGATGTCTTGGTTCCCGAAGCGGCGCCCAGTAGCTTTCTGAGTTTTGATGAGGTTGGGCCTTTTGAAATTCGCTCAGAAACATTGGCCGGTTCATTGCAATTGATCTTGGCTGATTATGATATTTCGATCGCCTTTGAAACCGAAGAGGCCTTGAGCCGCCGCATTACGGTTGCTAACTTACGTGGACCATTGCATACGGTTGTGAACCGTGTGTGTGGTTTAGCAGATTTATATTGCTCCTATGAAGATGGTATTCTGGTTGTAAAAGATACGCAAACTTTCACAGTTACTTTGCCACCAATTGGTGACGACTCTGAGGATACTGAGTTCTTGGACAATGTTGTAGAAGGCTTGGGGGCTGTTTTGGGTGAAGACGTTGATGAACCCATTTCCGATCCAACAACACGCACAATTGTTTATAATGCGACTCAAAGAACATCCGACATTGCGGCTCGCTACTTTCAGCGTTTGCGCGCGAATACGGCTTTGGTTGTCTTTGAAACCTATATTTGGGAAGTACAGTTAAATGCCGGCAATTCGATGGGTATTGATTGGGATTCCATTGATGAGTTCGGAAAGTTCAATACCAGTTTCGCTATCAATGGTTCGATTGATAGTGACTTTACAAACCCTGTCAGTATTGGTTTGCCGACAACGCAGGATATCGGCGCTGCTCCAACGGATCTTGTGCAGTTTTTATCCCAGTTTGGTGCCGTAAAGTCAATTTCCCAGCCTCAGATAACAGTATTGTCTGGCTCTTCTGCTGACTTACGTGTTGCTGATACTGAAAACTTCGTGTCCGAAATTTCAACAACAATTGACGAAGGGCAGGCTACTACGTCCGTGAGTACAGATTCAGTTGATTCAGGTTTTGAGCTAACGATCGGGAGTTCATGGGACAAATCTACGGTTTACGCAAATATAGAGCTGTCATTGACCAACGTAATTGATATTGCGAACTTTACGTTCTCTGATAGTGCTGATGATACTGGTACAGATACGACTATTCAGCTGCCGCAAACATCAGAGCGTGAGTTGAATACAAATATCCGTGTGCGTCCTGGTGACTCTGTTTTGATCGCCGGTCTGGTGACCGAAGATGACAGGTTTAATTCACGCGGACCGGGCGCTATGAAACCGGTTATCCCAGACAGCCGTACAACCAATGTTGATAATCTGGAGCTTGTAATATTACTGCGTCCACGCGTGGTTGTTTATACGCCAGAGGATGATTACAGGTATCAAGACTATATTAATGCCAGAAATTCCAGCAGATTGGCTCCTGTCATGAAATCCAGTGCTTTCGATGGAGCTGACAGCAATACATATGAATCTTCTGTATCTGCTTCAGAACCTGTTTCTGCGCCTGAACCTGATCCCTTCTTGCCTGAGCCAACACTGCAACCTGTTCAAAACACATCAGCCCTTGAACCCATCGATGCAATGGAAATAACTCAGCCAAAAGAAATTTTTTACGACACCTCTATTGAATCGCCTGCGCCTGCATTCGAATCTGCTCCTATGGCGCATCCTAGTTCTGTTGGGCGTTTTGGTGATGGGTATGTGTCGCGCGTTAGTCGTCAGGATGCAGCAATACCCGTTCCTTCTAATGGCTTTTCACCGCAACCGGTGATGGATAATGATCCTATGATAACGTCTAGTCCTATTGAGATCGTTCCCACACAGCCTTCTCAACTGCCTGCATCTGACTTGCAACTTTCGCCATATGAAACTTACGACTATTACGTTCCAAGTTATTGATTTTCTAAAACTTAATTCTGTGAATAGTCTATTTTAGATACCTTTCATGGGTTGTGTTGCTTAAGGTTTTTTATGCTATACTGGAAATTATCCCGTTTTTATGCGGGCATTTTTCCACAGGCCTGTAAAAGTATGCGTATCGGTCAAGATCTGAAATTATATATATTAATTCTCTGTTTGTTTCTGGTGGCACCTGCTGCATCCTATGCTCAAAGTGCCTTTGATGATCCATCCGCACCTGCTGCTTCTGGCGGGGGGGGCGCTTCAGGCCTTGTGGCAATCCAGCCGCAGGTAGATGGTGGTCCGGTTACAATTGGATCTTCCTCCCAAGTTGTGATGTTGTTCCGCAATGACGGAATTAAGCCAGTGAACGTCGGCGCTATTAATATGTTCCCGTCCTCTGGTATTTCCGGAACAGTTTCCTTGAACAAATGCGCGGAAGAACCATTAGAACAGGGCGCTATATGCGCAATTGCTTTTTCGATTAAGGGCTTGAAAATTGGGCCTTACCGTTTGGGTATGTTGATCAATCATGATGGTCGTTCCAAACTTTTGGAGGCGATTATTACAGGAAATGTCGAATCAACAGGCGATGATGTTGGTGACTTGGTCAACGACATTGATCCTGTGCCGGATGAAATTACATTTGCGTCTGTAAGTTCCAGTCGTCCTCAGGTTCGCTCTATTGTTTTACGCAATGTTACATCTACACCGATTAATATCGAAGAAATATTCATTGAAGCCAGTCCGCAGTCCGGTTTTGTACTTACAGACGATTGCGAGAAACTAGAGGCCGGGCAAGCTTGCTTGGCATCAGTCACGTGGACGCCGGCACAAGAAGGCGAAGATTCTGGTGTGCTGGTACTACGTCACGATGGCCCAACACGTATATCCAGTGTGCCTATTTCCGGTGATTTTCAGCCTGAAACTGGTGCGCAAGCTGAGGTATTCCCAAGCGCTGTACCCGGAAAAGGTCTGCTCGTTTCTTCCCAAACAGAAGTAGATTTTGGCGGTGGCGTAGATACAAAATCATCTATTACGGTTTCCCTTGTTAATATTGGTGACGAACCGCTGACAATCAATAGTATGGTTCTGTCGAATGATGATACAGGCATTAATATCGCATCAACGGGATGTATGGCAGGAACACTTTTAGAGCCTGTTGAAGCGTGTGCTATGACCGTTGAATGGGAGCCTGTGCGCGAAGGCTCTGTTGTTGATGATATCCAAATTTATCACACGGGTGCACGCGGTATTTTGGTTTTGCCTTTGCGCGGTGAAGCCTCTGGAGTAGTGAATAAAGACACACAGTCAATCGTCCTAAACGCATCTATGAGCGAAGAAGGGTTGTTGCGTAGCATTCCTCAAATTTCTGCCAGCGAAGTTGGTGCGAACGATACTGATAGAACAGAAGTAGAGGTGTCGCGTGCTGTTCAGCAACAAAGTATAGATTTAAGCGGTGTTCTTGATGGTTTTCAGGTTACATCTTTAGCGCCGAACCGCGGAATTATAACAGGTCCCGGCGGAAGTCGTGTTGTTTTTGGGGGCGAAGAAACGGTGATCGGTGGTGTATTGTGGGATGTTGATGTACGTTCCAGTTCCATAAGCTTCTCCAACGGAGATCAGCGCGTTCTCTTACTTTTTGATAAATCTTTATCTTCTGTTAACCGTGTTAGTGGACAATCAACAGAGAGTACGGCTGACAATACCGAATAACAACTAACGGTTGTTCCATGGACGACAATAACAAACCAATCGAAGGCGAAGAACAGCTTCAAGAACCTATTGCAGCTGAAGACAGACGCTCTGGTGACCGCAGAAAAAGTCCTGGAATGCCTCCTGATGGTGTTGAAAGACGCCAGTGGCAGGATCGCCGTAAAATGCGCGCCAGCGAAGGGCGCGAGCGTTACCTCGATATGGTTCAACGTGAACGCTCTATGTTCTTGGATCAAGGTGTTACACGCTCTACCGAACAATTGCTCGACATGGCCGGCGCGGTCGGCTCATCGGATATCGAAGATGATAATCTGACAGAACGTGCAACGGGTGACCAGTTGCGTTCCATTTTGCCGGTTCAATCCTGGCTTCCTTTAAGTATTCATTTGATTGGTTTGAGTGACGGTGTTTTACGAATCGCGCCGCTGAACGATCTGAACGAACGTCAGATTTCTTCGTTGATTTCGACTGCTACACGGTCCGGTTTTCAGGTTGAGCGTGTTGAAATCGAAGTCTGGGACCGTGCGGAATTACTGGACACGTTACGCTCTGTGCACGACTTGTCTGCTGATCGTTGTGAAAAAACACTCTCGCAGTGGTTGGGCGATGTTGATAACGGTTTGCTCCTCAACCAGTTCCAACGCGATATGTTGGCCGAAGCGCTACAGCTTCGTGCATCTGATATTCACTTGGTTCAGGATAACAATCCTGATTCACCGAACTGGATTAAATACCGCATCGATGGTGATTTGATTCCAATGCACTTGCTGCCGGCCGATGCGATGGCCCGTTTAACAACTTTGCTGAAACGTGATGCTGGTTTGAACTTTGGTGACCGTGTAACACCGAAAGATGGTCGCTTTGCCTTCACCTGGCAGGGGCGTGCGATTGATGTTCGTGTTGCTGCGGGCCCACAGGCTCAGGATGGTGAAAAGATCACCATGCGTTTGCTTGACCGTGCGGCATTGAAAGGCTTTGACGTTTTATTCAGCCGTCACCCTGATGTTGGTGATTATCTGGCGAATCTTTTATCACCTGAAATTAAGGGTGGCGGTGGTTTGATCCTGCTGTCCGGTCCGACGGGTTCCGGTAAGACAACAACACTATACGCTTGTGTGCAGCAAATTGACCGTCGCAGAAAACACGTTTTAACAATCGAAGACCCGATTGAATATGAATTGCGTTATGCGACACAGTGGCAAGTCCGTCCCGGAATGCCGGGTGGTGAGTTTGCTGATCTGATACGTGCATCCATGCGTCACGATCCTGATTATATTATCATCGGGGAGATGCGTGACTCGGCAACAGTAGAAACATCATTGAAGGCCGCCGAATCCGGTCACACAGTGATTTCGACTGTTCACGCGGATACGGCGTTACAAACATTTGAACGTATGCGCTCGCTGATTCCGCATGAACGTGAGCGCTCGTCGACTTATACATTGGCGCAGCAAGTACGCGCGATTTTGAACCAGCGTCTTGTCCGTACGCTATGCCAGGGCTGCGCTCACACACATAAAGCACATGAAGTTTTGAACGAAGAAGAAATTGCAGAGTTTGGGATTGACCCAAATGATGAGCTTAGAACACACAACACATCCGGCTGTGATTTGTGTAACCGCACGGGAATCAGCGGTCGAACACTGCTTTTGGACGCTATTATGATTACATTGGGACCGGGACAAAGAGACGATATTTACCAAGCCTTAACCAAAAACGTGAATAGTATAACAGAGAGGGATGGTGTAATCGTCCACACACGTCGTGAAGGGCTCATTGATCTAATCTTAAGCGGTCTTGTGGATCCGAAGGCTGCACTTTCCTACCTTGAAGCGTAATTATACTGTTAAAACATAGGGTTATGACATGCAACAATGGGTCGCGGAAATCGCATACCATACGACATCAGGCGTAAAAAAGAAGACGGAATCGTTCTACCTTCCGTCTGTTGATGATGTGCGTCATGCAGTCAGCAAGCAGGGTGGGTATGTTTTAACGGTTCGTGCCCATGAAAGAACCCCTTTAGAAAGATTATTAGCGCGGTCCAGCTGGTGGCAGGTTCAGCTCTTGCGCGGTATTCAATTCCGTTCAACCTCAACATCTCCCGGTGTTGCGCTCTGGCGTATCATTCAGGCGGAAACCAATCCGATGCGCCAAAATATCTTGGCACCGGCCCGTGAAGCTTTATCACGTGGTCTGGGTGTAATTGATGCTCTGAAATCTCTCAATATTTTTGACCACGGAACACTGGCTATTCTGGCTGCATCCGAAAAGGCGAATAAACTGGCCGAAGGTATTCCGCATGCGATCCATTCGATTACTCAGAAACGTAAAAACACCCGCGCCATTATGGGAACCATGGGCTGGCTTGGATTTGACGTGTTTACAATCGTGTCATCTTTGGCGGCCGGTAAAGGTATGGTTCTGGGCTACTTTGAAGGAAACGCACCGACAGAACCCGATAAACTCGAAGAATATACCCGCGTTGTCGCCAATTTGGCACTGACCTGGGATATCCTGATTTATACGGCGTATGCTATGGCGATCTTTATGGCGTGGTGTATTTTTTCCTTCTGGATGAATAAGGGTAAAACCGACTGGCCGACATACTCGATCGTTCGTAAAATCCCGCTGATTGGCGGATATATGCGTGATTTGGGTTTCTCGGACTCGATGATGGCCTGTGCGCGCATGATTCGAGGTCTTGTACCGATTGCCGATGCACTAGAACAAGCGGGAGATGCAACAACTGCACCCGAAGTTCGTGGCTACTGGAAAGACGTGAACACACAGCTTTTACGCGGTATTGCGCTCGGTGCCGCGCTTGATAGAGAGCCCCTGAACAGAAGTGAAAGACTTGAGCTTGCGACCTTGTCTGATCTGAGCCAAGTTGCTACTATTATGGAGTCGATTGCCGAAATGCGGCAACAGGCAGCAAAGGGTAAACACTCGTTGATTGTTTGGCTCGCTTTCGGTCTCACCGGTTTGTATCTCGCGATCGCGTTCGGTAGTGCTATTTATGCTTTGACGGTTATGAATATGGGTATGGATAGTATGATGAGCGGATTGATGTCAGGAGCGCTTTAATTGGTTATATCTACGAAGGATAAAGACGTCCTCGAAAAAGGGAAGCCTAGCGATGAACGCAGGCAGTCCTCTGGTATTACGCGCCCTCAACCCGGTTTGGCTGATTATTTGGCCGGTGAAGCCGCAGATTTTGAATCCAACTTAACACCGTATTTGCCTCAGGAATTGATTGGCGGCTCTGTGCCTTATGTGGCTGGAACGGAAGAGGAAGCTGTCTGGAATGCGGCCTCACAAGCCTGTGGAACTGAAAAGGTTCACTACACATACACGATTGATGATGACCGTTGTTGGTATTTGGCCTGTGCATCTTCGTCTTTGGCATCCAACCCGAACAGTTGGTGTCCGTTGGCTGCTGCACTTCCAAAGAACAGCGAGTATTGGGATCGTGAAACGGTTTACATTTATGAACAAGAGGGTGTGGCATCTGCTTTACGATGGGACCCGGATACAGGCCGCATGCAGGTATTCTTGGGTGCATCCAGAACTTTGCTGCCTCGCATTCAAAGCATGGATGCAAATTTTGTGACAATTAATGCTGAAGTCGCTGATGTTGTACCTTGGAAAAACAGACAGCTCATGACCGAAAAATTGTCTCGTGCAACCGCACGAGTGCTCGTCCTGTTCGGTATCGGGATTAATTTGATTTTGATGTCGTTCCTTGCTTTCCAATTTGTTCTGACCAACACCATTCAAGGGGATTTGGCGGATGTAAAGCAGCAAACACAGCGCGCATCCGAGCAACTGATGTTGCAAGCTTACCAAGCTTTGCAGAGCGATACGATTAAACACATGGTCCGCATTCAGGAATTATTGACTGATTTGCAGAAAATTGATGGAACGCTTGTGAAATATGAAGTGGATGGGCCAGGAAGTGCGGCTCAATGGGAAGCACTGGTGCCACAGGCATTCAGTGGAAGCACTATCGGTGGACGAACAGTGACTATCGTGCCGAT
>JBCCLQ010000037.1:0-12394 GCA_039026795.1 Pseudomonadota bacterium | reverse complement strand
GCCAGTCATGACCGTGTGATGATTTTGGAAGTGATGGGCCGTGATGCAGGTTTTATCGCATTGGAAGCCGGTATTGCTGGTGGCGCAGATGTGATTTTGATCCCTGAAATTGAATTCAAGATCGACAATATCGTTGCCAAAATAAAAGAGCTTCAAGCTACAGGCATGAATTATGCGCGGATCATCGTATCCGAAGCCGCCCGCATGGAAGATGGGAAATTGGCGATGGTTGATCAGGGTAAAGACCAAATTCGTTATGGCGGGATTGGGGATTATATCAAACGCTCGATTGAAGATGATCTTGAAGCTGATGTGCGTGTTCAGGTTTTGGGGCACACACAGCGTGGGGGCTCCCCGACTTGGAATGACCGCTTGTTGGCTAAAATGCTGGGCGTGAAGGCCGTCGATTTGATTGATCAGGGTAAGTTCGGTTACATGGCAGCGTTTAAGGATGGAAAAATTACCGAAGTCTCTGTCGAACAGGCCGTATCCGGTTCACGCACTGTAGACCCTAACGGATCATTGGTGCATACTGCTAAAAGCTTAGGTATTTATCTGGGCGACTAAAGAGTTATCACAAACGGATCTATTCTATGCTGCAATATGTTCAAGAATCGCTGACTGATGATGAAGAAATCATTCATGTTGGCCGCTTTCATTGGGTTTACAGCTTTTCAGCGATGCTGAACATTGTGTTCGGGATTATTGGTTCCATCTTATTTTTGATCATGGCTGTTAAATTTGAACCCATGATTTTAGGGTATGTGCCACCTCAGGGTTTAAACTGGATTCAGCAAGTTCAATACGTTCATGCTTTTGTAAAGCTTTTCGCGTTTTTTATCATGTTGATGGGCGTTTACAAATTTGCGCAGATGATGGTGGTCAAAGCCACCACGGAAATGGCGGTTACCAATCTGAGGCTAATTTACAAGCGTGGGCTTGTGTCGCGTTTCGTAGCAGAAATTAACATAGACCGTGTTGAAGGAGTAAACGTTTTACAAGGGTTTTGGGGACGTATCCTCAATTTCGGTCGCGTGATGATCCGTGGTATGGGGGTCGGTGAAGTCATCCTGCCGCCCATCGAAGACCCAATTAAATTCCGTAAGGCTATAGACAAAGCCCGCAACATCTAGTTTTTACTGCCATCGTTTCATCGAGGCTACGTCAAATTGCACCTCACCTAGATTTCTAGGCTTCGGTTTATTTTCCTTGCCACGCTAAAACGCTGTTTGTAAAAGACAACAAAGAAAAATGAATTAAAGGAATTGAATATGTCCAGTTGGGATAAGTCGAAACTCGTCAGCCGTTATGTAACCGAAGGGCCGAAAAGCGCGCCGCATAGATCCTATTATTATGCGATGGGAATGACGGAAGAGGAAATTCACCAGCCTTTGGTCGGTGTTGCGACATGCTGGAATGAAGCAGCGCCATGTAATATCGCACTATCCCGTCAGGCGCAGTCGGTGAAGGTTGGTGTAAAAGACGCTAAGGCGACGCCACGTGAGTTTACGACCATTACTGTTACGGATGGTATTGCGATGGGGCATGAAGGGATGCGCTCATCCCTTGTATCGCGTGATGTTATTGCGGATTCTGTGGAGCTTACCATGCGTGGGCACTGTTACGATGCTCTTGTTGGTTTGGCAGGTTGCGATAAGTCTTTACCCGGGATGATGATGGTGATGGTGCGTTTGAATGTCCCATCTGTCTTTATGTACGGCGGATCAATTCTTCCCGGTAAGTTTCGCGGTGAGAACGTTGATGTCATTAGTGTTTTTGAAGGTGTGGGTAAGCATGCCAACGGCGAATATAGTGATGACGATTTAAAAGAACTGGAATGCGTGGCTTGTCCATCCGCTGGTGCGTGCGGGGGACAATTTACGGCCAACACCATGGCTTGTGTATCCGAGGCGATGGGATTGGCTTTACCGAATTCTGCGGGGGCTCCTGCGCCGTATGAGAGCCGCGATGAATATGCGAAAGCGTCCGGAGCCGCTGTGGTGGAATGTATCAAATCCGGTATTCGCCCGCGCGATATTGTGACACGCAAATCGCTTGAAAATGCAGCTGCGATTGTGGCTGCTACAGGCGGGTCAACCAATGCAGGCCTACATTTGCCGGCTATCGCGCATGAGGCAGGTATTGATTTCGATTTGCATGATGTCTGTGAGATTTTCAAAAAGACACCGTATCTGGCGAACCTACGCCCGGGTGGAAAGTATGTCGCCAAAGATTTGTATGAGATTGGCGGTGTGAGTGTTGTATTGAAAGAATTGCTAGATGGCGGTTATTTGCATGGGGATTGTATTACCGTGTCCGGTAAGACATTGGCGGAGAATCTGGAAGGCGTGACAATGCCCGACGATCAGGATGTGGTATTCCCGCTCTCCAACCCAATCTCACCGACTGGCGGTGTTGTGGGTTTGCGCGGTAATCTGGCGCCCGAAGGGGCTATTGTGAAGGTAGCGGGGCTCGAGAAGCTAACATTTGAAGGGCCTGCGCGTTGTTTTGATGGTGAGCAGGCTTGTTTCGATGCTGTTCAGAACAAGGATTATAAAGAAGGTGAAGTTTTGGTCATTCGCTATGAAGGGCCAAAAGGCGGGCCGGGTATGCGTGAAATGCTGTCCACTACTGCCGCGATTTATGGGCAGGGGATGGGTGACAAAGTCGCACTTATTACTGATGGCCGTTTTTCAGGCGGTACACGCGGTTTTTGTGTGGGCCACGTTGGGCCTGAAGCCGCAGAAGCAGGGCCGATCGGTTTGATAAAGGATGGTGATATTATCCGCATTGATGCCGACACAGGTGAAATTTCAGTCGATTTGAGTGATGAAGAGTTAGAAGCACGTAAAAAAAACTGGAAACCGCGTGAGCATATGTATCAGTCCGGTGCGCTGTGGAAATATTGTCAGACAGTCGGATCAGCAGAGAAGGGCGCTGTGACGCACCCCGGTGCCAAGAAGGAAAAGCATACTTTCGTAGATCTGTAAGAGGTCTGCATAAGCCTTTTGTCATTATTTTTTAACCACATTGCTGGTATACTGTTTCAGTCTTATGTCTGAAACTGATTCACGTGCGGTTGTGCCAAAAAATAGTCTTTTAAAATATCTTGATCAGCGTTTGTGTGCTCGCGGTTTGGCGTGCGCAATAATCATAGGTTCATGTGCGGTTATTACAGAGCCTGTTCAGGCGCAAATTCAGATCAAATCTATGGTTTCCGAGGTTTTTGAAGGCTCTCCGTTTTTGGTGCAAGCGGGGATCATGCCTGCTTTGGATAAAGGTAAAATCAACAATATCCACTTTGCAGATTCAGACGGCTTGCGACGTTTTTATGAGGGGCGTGAGTTCGAACCGATTTGGGTAAATATTGGCCGCGGCCAAACACGAAAAGTAAGCTCCGCCCTTGAGGCTTTCGAGAAGTCATGGACGCATGGTTTGAACCCGGAAAATTACCATGTGTATGAAATCAGCCAGCTGTTAGAGCGTGATGATGATGAAGCCTTGTTTATGCTGGAGCTTCTGACCAGTGATGCTTCGGTGCGTTATGTGCGGGACTTGTCCTCGATGCGTGTGGCATCAAATATGGTCAGTCGCACGATACGCAATATGCAAACGCGACCGATCACAGAGGATGTGCTTGCTTATATCGAAGATAATTCAAACGCAGGGCGCGCTTTATCAGCCTTTGAACCGAAGGGAAACCTATATTCCTTGCTTCAAACCGAGCTGGTGGAATTGGTGGAGAGTGAAGCGGAACCTTACGAACCGTTGCTGCCGATCCGTGCGCAAGGCGTTATCCGCCCTGGTGACAGCCATAGGGCTATCAGTGCCATACGTCAAAGGTTGAATGCTGATGTGCAATCAGCGACCGCAAACTATTACGATAATGACCTGGTTCAGACCGTGATGCATTTTCAACAGCAAAACGGCTTGGCTGATGACGGTGTGATTGGTCCCAGAACGTTGGAAGTGATGAATATTACGCGTGAGCAAAAGATAGAGCGCGTGATCGCTAACCTCGAACGTTTGCGCTGGGTAGCGCGTGAAAAACCGGACCGTTATATTCTGGTCAATATTCCTTCGGCTACGTTATGGGCGATTGAAGATGGCCGTGTTGTTTTGGACATGCCGGTGATTTTGGGCAAGAAGAAGCGTGCAACCGAGAGCTTTGTGACCGAGATCAAGGGTATTCGTTTCAATCCGAACTGGACAATTCCACCAACGATTAAGAAAGAGGATTTCCTGCCCAATTTGGTTGAAGATCCGTACTACGCCACAAACCGTGGTATTGAATTCGTGCATGGCTATGGTGAGAACGCGATGACGATCGATCCGGGTATGATTGACTGGGCGACTATTGAGTGGGAAGACTTTAAGCAAATCCGTATGATACAGAATCCAGGGCGTTCCAACCCGCTGGGTCAAATGCGGGTCTTGATGCCCAATCCGTATAATATTTATTTGCACGATACGAATAAACCTGAATATTTTCAAAAAGATAACCGATTTATCAGCTCTGGGTGCGTGCGTGTCGCAAAACCGATGCAATTGACCCACTTTATCATGGAAGGACGTCAGGATTGGAGTGATGAGCAGCTAAAGAATATTTTGGATAGTCAGAAGCTTACGGAAGTTTCTGTAGGTGAAGAATTACCTGTCTTTATTCTCTATCAAACTGTGTGGTTGGGCGATGATCGAAAAATTGTCTATGGCCCTGATGTTTACGGCAAGGATAGAAGCCTTGTCAGACACATGAAAGAGAAGAATTTATTCTATGTTCCCGCACATAACGAAAAAAAAGATAAAATTGTTGAGAATTCTTCCTCTCAAGGGGTTGCCCGCATATCTGTAAACCCTTAATATTATAACAGTTGGGTTTCACTGACTGTTAACCTTTACATGATTAAATTAGGATAAGGATATTTTCGTATCCCCTTCTGAATTTGTTCTAGAGTAAAAATCACTAAAGGCCAAAACGATGGAAAATATGGGTGCCAGCCGCCGAGATGTGCTGAAATTTGGGTTATATGCAACGTGTGGATCTTTGCTTGTTCCTGCCGCAATCGGAACTGCCGAAGCGGGCGTGTTTAAAGGAAGCAATGTGAAGAACGGTGCGCGCCACGTCGCGTTCAGAAACACACACACAGGTGAAAGTTTTTCAGGGGTATATCGCGTCGGTAACAAATACCTTCCCGATGCCTTTGACCGTATCAATTATGTTTTACGTGATCATCGTACCGGAGACGTTTTCCCGATTGATCCGCGCTTGATTGATATTATTCACACAGTGCATGACATGACCGGCACGAACAGACCTTACGATATTATTTCCGGTTACCGTTCGCCGAAAACGAATAATAAGCTTCGTAAGGCGTCTTCAGGTGTTGCCAAGAAATCCCTGCACATGTCAGGCCAAGCGATTGATGTGCGTATTCCGGATTTCTCGACAAAGCGTGTGCGCGATATCGCCAAGAGCTTGAAGGCCGGTGGTGTTGGTTACTACTCACGCAGTAACTTTGTGCACATGGACACAGGCGACGTTCGCAGCTGGTAAAGCTCGACAACTGCTATAAATCCGCTTATATCCCTTCTTTATGATTATCGTTGCCTTCGGGGCGAATGAAGATGGTGCTTATGGCGCGCCGATAGAGACTTACAATCAGGCTTTAAAAGCTTTGGATGAGTGCGGGCTGTCGATTGCAAAGAAATCTTCCCTCTGGCAGACATCTCCCGTTGATGTGACGGGTGCCCAAAATGATTACACCAACGCGGTTTTTGAAATCGAAACCGATCAGTCACCCCATGAAATTTTGGAAATTTTATTGGATGTTGAAGCTGAGTTCGGCCGAAAACGAACCATGCGAAACGCCCCGCGTTCTATAGACTTGGACCTTATTTGCTACCATGATCGAATTGTTAAAGAGCTAAACTTGACCCTACCACATCCCCGCATGCATGAACGTGGGTTCGTGTTGTGGCCCTTGCAGGAAATCGCATCCAACTGGCAGCATCCGCTTACGGGTAAATCCATTCAAGATTTGATTGCAGGCTTGCCGGATGATCAGACAGCAGAGCGCATAAAGGACAAGGCCGCATGACATTGGATGTAAGCAAGGAGCCAGTTTTGATGGGCGTTGTGAATGTCACACCCGATAGTTTTTCGGATGGTGGACAGTTTCTAGATGCGCAGAAAGCGATTGATCATGGCTTAATGCTGGTGGAGCAAGGGGCGCATATCCTTGATATTGGCGGTGAGTCGACACGTCCGGGAGCAGAGCCCGTATCACCAGCGGAAGAGCAGGACCGGATATTACCTGTTATTGAAGGTTTGAAATCCAGTGGTGCGCTTCTGTCTGCCGATACGCGACATACAGAGACGATGAGAGTAGCGATAGAAGCCGGTGTCGGCATGATCAATGATGTGAATGCCTTGCGTGCTGAAGGTGCTGTTGAAGCTGTTGCCAATTCCGATGTTCTTGTGTGCCTCATGCATATGCAAAACAATCCGCAAACCATGCAAAAAAAACCGAATTATGATGATGTGATTGAGGAGATTTCGAATTTTCTACAAGAGCGCATGGATGTGTGCAAGAGGGCAGGAATTGACAGAAAACGGATCGTACTTGACCCCGGTATCGGATTTGGGAAAAGCCTAAAACACAATGTGGATATCCTCAAAAATATCAATCAATTTAGTGATCTTGGTGTTTCTATTTTATTGGGTACATCAAGAAAAAGCTTTATTGAAAAGATTGATAAAGGTGCAAAAGAGGACCAGCGGATTGGCGGCTCTCTGGCCTCCGTTTTATATGCGTACAGTCAGGGTGTTCGTATTTTTCGTGTCCATGATGTGTTTGAAACACGTCAAGCTTTAGCTGTTTTTCAGGCGATTTCAGAGGCAAATTAGCAATATTTTAGGTTTTTTTCGTATAATCAAGCCATTGGGAGGACACAATGGCTGATCCAGATACCTTGGGTGTATCAAAAGACGATTTGGAAGTCATAGCGGCAGATTTGGGGCTTGAAACTCAAAATTACTATAATA
The DNA here is from genome assembly GCA_039026795.1 of Pseudomonadota bacterium. Classification (GTDB taxonomy): domain Bacteria; phylum Pseudomonadota; class Alphaproteobacteria; order Micavibrionales; family Micavibrionaceae; genus JAUHXT01. The sequence continues at coordinate 5,349 of JBCCLQ010000037.1, read as the reverse complement.
CGGGTATTATAACAGCAATTGATCAAGAATTTTTAGGAATTCAGGATGGTGTTATCCGTTCCGGTTTTGCTTTTACATCGAGTAATACATATCAAAGTTACGTTTTGGGTGCTGAATATACGCCTGGTGCTGACGGATCCTTAGGCATCAATCTCACAACAGCACAGAGAGAGTATAATCCTGATGAGATTCCGCTTGATGGTGCGCGTATTGATGTTGAAATTGAAGATTGGAAAGCCTACAGACAAGAAAATCCATTAAATACACCCGATGATGCTCTTAACAGAGGGTATGTTTTAATTGATAATAATTTGTCTCCCATAGAGCGTGCAATGCATGAGGCAGGGATTTTGCCACATGGACACTCCAGCTTTTTTCAAAATGAACTTATTGCTAAAGATGACATTTTCCGAGTTGAGAGAGAAGGCGGTGTTACCGAATTATCGTCTATTACCCTTCTGCCTGGTGAGGATGGCGTCGCGCGACAAGCGATTGGGATTACAAATACTTTTAACCAAGAGGCTGGTGTCGTGAGCTCTCAGGTCAGTTTGTATGCCCTGGATCAACAAGGGAATTTAGTCGTTGCCCATGCGCCTGAAAATGTTCGTGATCAGCCATTCGGTAGAGCTGCAGATATTGCAGAAGCGAGGGAACACGAGGTTGGGGCGCGTCAGCGTTTTTACGAACCTTAAATCACAGACAAATCATTTGAGAGTTTACGCAAAGTAGCCACGATGCTGTAGCCTGCTAACATTGAGCTTTTGGGGTTGGACGGGTCGGGCAGGTTTTCAACGCGTGATGTGATCGTGCTGCTTCCGCCACTCACAACAATTTCATGGGCGTTTCCTTGGGCGTTCGGATCAGCCCATACTTCCACTTGTGTTTTCTTAGGCCCGAGGCTAGCGTAGCTGAGCGTTGCAGCGACATTCACATTGGCCGGGAAAGCTTTGGCGGCTTCGTAAGCATTGCCAGAGAAGATGCATTTCTTCTCACTCAAGCCGTTCAAATCTATGCCATTCTCAACCACGTAAGGTGCGCCCATCAAGCCCTTTGGCGGTTTTGTTGTCATGATCTTCGCACTGTCCATGCCACCTTCTTTTAGAGCCGTTACAGCATCAAGACCCGAAATCGCACCGCTTGGTACGATAACGCGTCCGCTTTCGGATGTTTTTATATACTCTTCAATCTCGGGATAGAGCAGAAGAGCAGAGCTGCTGATTAGGATAAGCGTTTTATTACGTTCTAAAACCAGTTTGGCCAAGGCAGGCGCTTCGGCAGGCGGCAGGCATTCAACGATGATATCGCATTGTTCAACCAAATCTTCTGTCGACATGTGCGGCACATCAAACGCAGGCGGAGTAATGTCGGATACACCGATCAGATCATAACCATCTATGCCGTCTATCAGAGCTTTGACAACAATAGAGCCGAGAGCGCCAACGCCAACCACACCAATTTTTTGTTTCATCTTCTCTTATCCCTTTAAAGTCGCCATATTAGATGTCATGGAAAGCTGGCGCGATCAAGGTTTGGTTTTATCGGCGCGGCCGCATGGCGAGGGCGGGGCGGTTGTCGCATTGCTGACGGAAGGCAACGGTCGCCACGCCGGATATGTACATGGCGCGCAAAGTTCCAAAAAACGGGCTCTGATAGAACCCGGTACGTTGGTGGATGTGGAGTGGAGTGCGCGCACGTCTGATAATCTGGGTAGTTATAAGCTGGAAGAAAAGCGAGGTTTATCGCCGCTGGTTATGAATGATCCGTTGAAGCTGGGGGCGCTCTTGTCTGCTTGTGCGTTATGCGATGCGGCGTTGCCGGAGCGTGAAGGGCATGCTGGTCTGTTTTACGGGATTGAAGCACTGATCGAAACACTGGGGAGTGATGTCTGGGGTGCGGCCTACATTATGTGGGAAATTGCATTGCTCAAAGAATTGGGCTTTGGGTTGGAGTTGACCAAATGCGCTGGCGGCGGTGATCCGCAAACGCTGGCCTATGTCTCGCCTAAATCAGGACGTGCGGTGAGTTATGCGGAAGGAGAGCCGTATAAAGAAAAATTGCTGGAGCTTCCAGCCTTTCTCAAACCCAATGGCGGCCCGGCGGATGATGAAGCCGTATTCACAGGGATTAAAATGACGGGGCATTTCTTAGAACATTGGGTGTTCGCCCACCACACAAAAGGAGTTCCTGAACCGCGGCTTAGGTTTCAACACAGGTTTGAAAGGATTTTTACCACGGAGAGCACAAAGGAGACGCAGAGTGAATAGAACTCCCTCTAGTCGTCATCCCAGCGAAAGCTGGGATCCATCGTGAGTGTTGCGGAATAGATTCCAGCCTACGCTGGAATGACGGTATTCTTTTACTGCAGTCGTGCAACCAAGGCTGCAGCGCGCTGATCGAACGTACGCATAGGTTTTTCAGAGCGCCATTCTGCACGGGCTTCAGGTTCGTTTTCTGGAATAATCTGTCCGGCCAATAAATCCATAACCTGATCAGCATCAAAGCTAGAAATATCTGTTACTGCTTCAACGAAGCTAGTAATCATGTGAGAAGCTATTTCAGGCGTAATTTGATTCTTTATTACTACGGCTATTTTTCCAGCTTTTGAATAAAGTTTGAAAACTGAATTTTCTGTTTCATCATAAGTGAAAAGTTCACAGATTTCTTGCGTAGTTGTGTCTACAAATAGAGTTATGTTTTTTTCATTATTTTTAGCATCAGTGCCATTAATGCTTACCACCATGTTGTCGTGATTGGCTGGAATATCTACGTCGCCTGCTTCAGAGAAAATATTTGGCCCCGTTTGTATTTGTAAATAGAAGCTCTCGTTTCCAATACTTTTTTCTTGGCATGCAATGTGTTGTGCGACATTGGCAAAGGCTTCGTACAAACAAATTTGATTTGTTATTGCTGCTGTCAATTTTTTACCCTCTAAGTTCTGTGAAAAATGATTATCAAAAAAATAACATTATGTCAAATAAATTCTTGTAAGAATAAGAGCGAAAAAACCTTGGCTTTTGGCGGCTCTTCGCGCTAAACACATAGCTCATGGGTAAAAACGAAGCAGTAGAACAGCAAATCATCAATCAGCCGATCGGGGATTTATTATCCGAACGGTATTTGTCTTATGCGCTGTCGACCATCATGTCACGGTCCTTACCAGACGTGCGGGATGGGATGAAGCCTGTGCATCGTAGATTGTTATTCGCGATGTCTCAACTTTCACTCACGCCTGATAAGCAGCCGAAAAAATGTGCACGCGTTGTTGGTGACGTGATCGGTAAATATCACCCGCATGGTGATCAGTCTGTTTATGATGCGCTGGTGCGATTGGCGCAGGATTTTGCCGTGCGTTATCCGCTAATCGACGGGCAAGGGAATTTCGGGAATATTGATGGCGATAATGCGGCCGCGATGCGATACACGGAAAGCCGCCTAACATCCGTATCTGAATTGATGCTGGATGGTATCAATGAAAATGCGGTGGATTTTCGTGAGACTTATGATGGGTCAGAGCAGGAGCCTGTTGTGTTGCCTGCGGCGTTCCCGAACCTGTTGGCCAACGGGTCATCCGGTATTGCGGTGGGGATGGCAACGAATATTCCACCGTTTAATGTGTCTGAGTTGTGTGATGCGATGCTGGCGATGTTGGAAGATGACATCACGGATAAGCAGCTGATGAAGATGGTTCCCGGTCCCGACTTCCCGACCGGTGGCGTTCTGGTTGAGCCGAAAGAGAATATTGTTAAAGCATACGCCGAAGGTAAAGGCGCGTTCCGTATGCGCGCGAAGTGGGAGAAAGAAGACCTGAAAGGCGGGGCGTATCAAATCGTTGTCACTGAAATTCCTTATCAGGTGCAAAAATCCAAGCTGATCGAGAAGATTGCGGAACTTATCAATGCGCGCAAATTATCCATGCTGGATGATATTCGGGATGAGAGTGCCGAGGATATCCGCATTGTCCTCGCACCGCGCTCGCGAAATGTCGAGCCGGAATTGTTGATGGAAGCGTTATTCCGAGCGACCGATCTGGAAACGCGTTTTAATATGAATATGAACGTGCTGGATGGCGGCATTACGCCGAAGGTTATGAGCCTGAAAGAAGTTTTGCAGGCGTGGCTAAACCATCAGCAGGAAGTTCTGGTCCGTCGTTCCAATCATCGCCTTGAAAAAGTACTGCATCGTTTGGAAGTGTTGGATGGGTTCCTGACCGTTTATCTGAACATTGATAAGGTCATTAAAATCATCCGTACAAAAGATCATCCGAAAGAGGAGCTGATCAAAGCGTTCAAGTTGAGCGAAGTGCAAGCTGAAGCGATTTTGAATATGCGTTTACGCGCTTTGAACAAGCTTCAGGAAATCGAACTGAAAGGCGAGCATGACGCACTCTCCAAAGAACGTGATGAACTGCAAAAGCTGATCAAGAGCGAAGCGCGGCAATGGACGAAGATTAAGAAGCAGGTGAAAGCCTTAGGCGAGATGTTCGGGCCAAAAACAGACCTTGGCGCGCGCAGAACGAAGATCGGTAAAGCGCCTGCGCCTGTTGATGTTGATACAATAGAAGAAGCCATGATCGAAAAAGAGCCGATTACGGTTGTTATTTCGAAGAAGGGCTGGATCCGCGGTATGAAAGGCCATGGGCTGGATGCCAAGGGCTTTAAATACAAAGATGGAGATCGTGGGGGCTTTGTCGTGGAAGGGCAAACAACGGATAAGTTTTTGGTGTTTGCCAGCAACGGGCGCTTTTACACGCTGTCCGGTGATAAATTACCGCCGGGCCGCGGCTATGGTGAACCATTGCGTTTGATGGTCGATCTGCCCAATGATGCCGATATTGTGGATCTAAAACTCTATGACCCTGAAGCCAAAATGGTTTTGGCCTCAGATGACGGGCGAGGCTTTATTGTCGCCATGAGTGATGTGCTCGCGCAAACCAAAGGCGGTAAGCAGATTTTGAATGTGAAGGGCAGCGTCGAAGCGAAGTTGTCTTATCCGATTGAAGAGGGTGACGATCATCTGGCCGTGATCGGACAGAACCGCAAAATGATTGTGTTTGAGCTGTCCGAAGTGCCTGAGATGACCAAGGGTAAAGGCGTGATCCTCCAGAAATATAAAGATGGCGGTTTGTCAGACCTAAAAACCTTCAAATGGGAAAACGGCCTCACTTACAAATACGGGACAGGGGAAACAGTGGTTGAAGACCTCAATCCTTGGGTTGGAAACCGCGCCCAAGCCGGACGTTTGCCCCCCAATGGCTTTCCGAAAGATAATAAATTTTGTTAAGCTGGCTTTGATCTTAGCGCATGAACATGAGAGCCAAGATAGTCAACACTCCTCGCATGGGGGGTGTTT
>JBCCLQ010000036.1:0-12557 GCA_039026795.1 Pseudomonadota bacterium | reverse complement strand
ATAAAATTGACTATGTGAAAAATAGAGTTGCCTTTGATCTTGAGTGGAATAGTAAAGATCAAACTTTCGACCGTGACCTTTATGCGTTCGGTGCTTTTTATCAAGCCAACATTATTGATGTTGGCGTTTTAGTTACAAGAAGTGAATCGCTCAACACTGTATTTAAAGATTTAGGCATTATGAATAAATACGGCGCAAGCACAACATGGATGGGCAAGCTAGATTACAGAATTAATGCTAATCGCAGTGGGGGTTGCCCAGTACTAGCATTAGGCATTAAGCCAGAACTCATAGAAGATTGGAAAAAACATGAGCAATAGTATTTTTAAAGAACTCAAAGGCCAAAAGTTTGGCACAATTTTAGCTGATCCTCCCTGGCAGTTCGCCAACAGGACAGGAAAAGTTGCGCCTGAACATAAGAGGCTCAATCGCTATAAGACAATGAGTCACGATGATATTATGAATATGCCAGTTGCTGATTTGGCTGATGAACCTTCAAATCTTTATCTTTGGGTACCGAATGCCTTGCTCAAAGAAGGTTTGCAAGTCATGGAAGCATGGGGATTTGAATACAAAACAAATATAATCTGGCAAAAAATTAGAAAAGACGGAGAACCCGATGGGCGGGGCGTAGGATTTTACTTTCGCAACACAACAGAAATTTTACTTTTCGGTATACGCGGAAAAAATGCAAGAACCCTTGCGCCGGGGCGCTCCCAAGTAAATGTTATAAAAAGCCGAAAGCGCGAGCATTCTCGGAAACCTGATGAACAGTATGACATCATAGAATCATGCAGTTGGGGGCCTTATTTAGAACTTTTTGCCCGCGGTCCAAGGGACGGCTGGAGCACATGGGGCAATCAGGCCGAAGATTACTATCCATCATGGAAAACATATTCAAATCACTCCCAAAGTGAAGAAGATAGAGTTTCCGCTATATAGCATGTTCATCTTACGCTTATCCTGTATCGACAAACCGGGGATTGTGGCGGCGGTGGCCGGAGCGCTGGCTGATGCAGCATGTAACATTGAAGAGTCCTCGCAATTCTTTGATCATTTGTGCGGGCGGTTTTTTATGCGGGTGAAGTTCAGTGAAACCGCACAAAATGCTGCGGCCAAATTTGAAAATGCATTTACCAATACTGCAGCAAAATTTGATATGGAGTATCAGATTTGTGATGCATCGCGGCGGCTGAAAACCTTGCTGGTCGTCTCAAAACCCGATCATTGTTTGAATGATGTGTTGTATCGTTGGCGCACAAAAACATTGCCGATTGAACTTGTCGGCGTGATCTCCAACCATGAAGACAGCCGTGATTTGGTGGTGCAGCATGGGTTGGATTTTCATCATTTGCCGATTACGCCCAAGACCAAGGCGCAGCAAGAAGCGAAAGTATCGGAACTGATTGAAAGCACAGGCGCAGAACTAAGTGTTCTGGCGCGCTATATGCAAATTTTGTCCGAAGATATGAGCGCGCAGCATGCGGGGCGGATGATCAATATCCATCATTCTTTTTTGCCCGGATTTAAAGGCGCGAAGCCGTATCATCAAGCCTATGAGCGCGGTGTGAAGATCATTGGGGCGACCGCCCATTTTGTGACATCCGATCTGGATGAAGGGCCGATCATTGTGCAGCAAGTGGTAACTGTGACTCATGCCGATACGCCCGAACGGTTGATCGAAATTGGTCAGGAGAATGAGACACGCGCGCTGGCCGAAGCCATTCGCCTTTATGCCGAGCGGCGGATTTTTGTGCAGGGAAACCGCACTATTATTCTTTAAATCCTTGTTCGTGTTCGCGCGGGCTTTTACACTATAAATGTCATGGCGAATACAGCACAAAAACACTCATCGCTTTTTCAAAAAATACTGGACCCTATGTCCGGCGCGCATGACTTGCGGATTGAAAAAGCACGGTTGGAGGCGTTTTTGGCTGCCGTACCCGGCGAATATTGCGGGTTTTCACGGGACGGCAGTGTGATTTTTTCTGCAGGCTTTGCCGGCTTCCTGAAGCTCAACAAAATTGAAAGCGTTGAGGATATTCAGGGCGCGCTGTCCATGAGTGATGCGGCGGCGCTGGAAGGTCAGTTTTATGACCTGCAAACCAAAGGGAAGGCGTTTTCCATCCCCGTGAGCGCCGATGATGAAGAGCGGATTTTCAGATTATCTGGCGGACGGGGAAATGCGCTGGACGGCAAAGATTCGTTCGAGATTTTATGGCTGGAAGATATCACCGATCATGAAAGCCAGAAAAAACAAATCGAAAAACATCGCGATGCTGCCGAAAGCGAAACCAAGCGCCTGCAAACCGCGATGGACGCTTTGCCGCAATTAATGTGGATTCGCGATGCCAAGCATGAAATTACATGGTGTAACCGTGCCTATGCCGATGCGCTGGGCATTACACCAGCCACCGTGATTGCCGAGCAAAAAGAAATTGCCGTCACCAAAGGCAAGGGCCCAAAGGCGAAGGAGCTGGCGCAAAAAGCATTGGCCGAAGGCGCACCGCAAGCAGCGCAAGTCCATGCCATTATGAATGGTAAGAGGCGTTTTATCAGCATATCGGAAACCCCCCTGCCCGCCAGCGACCAGACATTGGGTGCAGCCCAAGACATCACCCGCGAAGAAGAGCTGGAGCAGGAGATCAAGCGGTATACAAGCGCAAATAAGGAATTGTTGGAGCAGCTGCGCAGTGCGATCGGGATTTGTAATCCGGATCATCATCTGGAGTTTTATAATTCCGCCTTCGCGCAATTATGGGGGTTAGAAGATCACTGGCTGAATACGCGCCCGAAACTGGGAGATATTTTGGAGAAATTGCGCGAGAGCCGCCGCCTGCCAGAACAAGCCGATTTCAGAAAATATAAAGAGGGCTGGTTGAAAATGTTCACGGGTCTGATCGACCCACATGAAGATATGCTGTACCTGCCCGACGGCAAAGCCTTGAGGATGTTGATTATTCCGAACCCGACGGGCGGTTTAATTTTAACGTTTGAAGACGTCACAAGCTCGCTGGAGCTGGAATCATCCTATAACACACTGATCGCCGTGCAGAAAGAAACGCTAGATAATCTGGCTGAAGGCGTCGCCGTGTATGGTGGTGACGGACGATTAAAGCTGTGGAATCCACCTTATGCGAATTTGTGGAATCTGAACCCTGAAGATCTGGATGGTGAGCCGCACACAACCAGCATTGCAGAAAAAAAGAAAAGCCTGTTCGCAGATGACATGCAGGAAGAGCAAAAACAATATCTGATGACCCTCGCCCTCGAGCGGAAAATCAGAGACGGGCGCTTTGAATTGGCCGATGGCAGGCTCGTGAAATATTCGACCGTGCCGTTGCCCGATGGTGGCGTTCTGATTTCCTATTACGATGTGACGGACACTGTACGTGTTGAAAATGCGTTGCGGGAAAAGAACGCAGCATTGGAGGCAGCCGAGCAAGTGAAACTGGATTTCCTGGCGAACGTATCGTACCAGCTGCGCACACCGTTGAATGCGCTTATGGGGTTTAACGAGATTCTGGATAATGAATATTTTGGAGAGCTGAGCGAGAAACAAAAAGAATACACCGTCGGGATTCACGAAGCCGGCGAGCGGTTGATGAATTTGATCAATGATATTCTGGATTTATCAACGCTGGAAGCCGGTTACATGGAGCTGGATTACGAAGAGTTCGATATCAAATCCATGTTAGAAGGCCTGCAGGATTTAACTGATGATTGGGCACGCACACAAAACACAGAAGTGATTTTGGAATGCCCGAAAACGATTGGAAAGCTGGAAGCCGACCAACGCCGGATCAAACAAGTTGTTTTGAATTTGATTCGCAATGCCATCCATTTCACACCCGATGGCGGCACGATTACGTTGAAAGCGAAAACCCAAAAAGGGAATATCGTGATCAGCGTATCCGATACCGGTGCGGGCATCCCGAGCGAGGCACAGGAAAAAATATTCCAGCCGTTCGAACGATTACAAGATGACGAATCGAATTTGGGTGGACAATCACGCGGAGCCGGTTTGGGATTGGCGCTGGTACGCAATATCGTGAAATTGCACGGCGGCGATGTGACCATTGATAGTGAAGAAGGTGTGGGCACGACCGTGAGCATCAGCCTGCCTACGAAAGCCGCGCATTAAATTGCAATCAGATACCTACCCCGCCGTCATTCCGGACATTTGTTGAGTAGCATCTTCGATGCGTTAGGAAACACATGATCCGGAATCCATCCAGAGTTCATCAAAATGGATCCCAGCCTTCGCTGGGATGACGAAAAAGTAACTAAAAACATTCAGCCCAGGTTTTTAACGTTCCGTTTTCATCTCTATGAGAGCGAATAACGATGGGGGCGATTAGGGCAGTTTGACATTCAAATACAGGAATGAGCGTCCGCAATGTCAGTTCCAGACGCTGGCCTTCATAAAACGGGCCGGATGAACAGACATCCCAGCGTTCGCCCGGTTTCAACATAAAATTAGCGGAATGTCGTGCCTGAGTACCATCGCGCGTGCTGTCATTCGGATCAGTATAGGTCGAGCGGGCAGTCGCGATAGAACCGCGCACAGTGTAGTCGGCTTCGTTGACTATTTGCGTACAGATAGGAGCATCCAGAATGTCCTGAGCCTGCAAGCCAGACGGAAGTAGAAAGATAAGTGCTGTCAGAAGAAGAATGCGCATATTTTAAGTGTAACGCAGTTTTAGCCTGCTGGCAGCCCTTTCGTCGTCGAATATTCAAAATGAAGGGGTGTATCAGGATGGAGTTCACGGTAAATGGCGTGAGCGGCCTGCGCAGCCTCAGCAAAACCCGTCAGAATAAGTTTCAATTTGTCTTTATAAGACACAATGTCACCAATAGCATATATACTATCAATGCTGGTTTGTGATGTCGACGGATCTACTTGAATCGTATGGTGATCAAGATTAAGCCCCCAATCCGCAATCGGCCCTAATTCTGTGGCCAAACCGAAAAACGGGAGTAAAATATCCGCCGTAAGTGTACGTGTTTCACCATCCAGTGTTTCAACGATGATTTCGGAGAGTTGGCCATCCGAGCCATTCAAGGATTTTAATTGATAGGGCGTGACCAATTCGATTCTGCCCTGATCGGCCAGATCATGCATTTGTTTGACTGTTTCCGGCGCTGCCCGGAATTTATCACGGCGGTGAACGACATAGAGCTTTTCAGCCAAAGAAGCCAGAGATACCGCCCAATCCACGGCACTGTCGCCGCCACCGGCAATGACGATTTTTTTATCACGTAAGGATTCTTTCTGCCGCACCATGTAAAAAATGCTGGTGCCTTCGAAATCCTCTATACCTTCCAAAGGCGGTTTGTTTGGGCCAAAGGAGCCTGCACCACCGGCGATGATAATTGTCTTCGCCTGTACGATTGTGTCCGCAGACGTACGTATATTAAAAACGCTACTTTCTTTGCCAATAGCGACTACCTGCTGTCCCAAATGATAGACAGGATCGAACGGTGCGGCCTGACTTTCCAGTTTTTCAATCAATTCACCGGCATCAATGGTTGGATAACCGGGAATATCGTAGATCGGTTTTTCAGGATAGAGCGCCGTACACTGCCCACCAATATCAGATAATGAGTCAATCACATGGCAAGACAGCCCGAGCATGCCGCATTGAAAGACGCCGAAAAGCCCGACAGGCCCCGCGCCGATAATGGCAACATCGCGTATGTCATAGTTATTGTCTGTCATCGTAGGTGTTTACGCCTTTCAACAGTGACAGATAGCGGGCGGCGGTGGTAAAAGCAAGGGATGCAGGAAAAATCACATTCAGAAGAGGACACCGTACAAATCGCGGCGCTTCTGGCAGGCGAAACAAACGCCCCTGCCCTGATTTGTCTGTACGGGGATTTGGGCGCAGGGAAAAGCGCGTTCGCGCGCGGCTTTATCCGTACACTCGCATCACAAGACACAGATGTGCCAAGTCCAACCTTCACACTTGTCCAAACGTATGACACGACCAAAGGCACAATTTATCATTATGATTTGTACCGATTGGAAGATGCCGAAGAGGTCTATGAGCTGAGTTGGGATGACGCTTTAGCAGACGGGATCGTTTTGGTGGAATGGCCGGAGCGCCTCGGTTCGCTCTTGCCGCCTGCGCGTACGGATGTAAAAGTAAACATCACAGACAATGAGATACGCACAATAGAGATTGAACATAGAGATGGGTAAGAAACCGGAAACCGCTTTTATTTTGGCCGCAGGAAAAGGGACGCGTATGCAACCGCTGACCGATACGATTCCCAAGCCGATGGTGCCGTTATCCGGCAAGCCACTGATTGATCACACCATTGATGCGTTGGTGCGCGATGACGTGCGACAGATTGTCGTGAACTTGCATCATTTCGGCAACAAGTTGGAAAATCATTTAAGTGCACGGAGTGACGCGAAAATTATTTTCTCGAAAGAATCAACGCTGATGGATACGGGCGGCGGTGTGCGGAAAGCCGCACGGAAATTGGGCGATGATCCGTTTTATATTATAAATGGAGATGCCTTTTGGACGGAAGGGCCAGGGCAAACCGCGCTGCAACGGCTTGCCGATGCTTGGAATCCCGACACAATGGATATTCTGATTTTGTTGCAAAAAACCGATGAGATGGTTTTAACCCATGGTACCGGAGACTATGATATAGATGGTAATGGGAAAGCAATTCGCGCGCTCAGCAAAACAGGCCAATATATGTTCACCAGTATTCGTATCATGAAGCCGGAGATTTTACGCGGGACATCCGAAGATCCGTTTTCCTATCTGGATTTGTTGGATAAAGCGGAAAAAGAGGGGCGGCTTTATGCGCTGGTGCATGAAGGTGAATGGCATCACATCAGCACGCCCGATGATTTAAACCGTGTGAATGCGGCGCTGGGGCAACAAGGGGCGGCATGAGCGGCGCAAGCAAACCAAAACTCTATACAATTCCATCCGAAAACGGATTTATTGATACGCTGGCGAGTGGGCTCTTAGATCGCCATAAAGGCGCCGCAGAAAACCTATCCAAATATCGTATTTTGTTACCAACACGCCGTGCGTGCCGAGCCTTACGTGATGCGTTTTTAAAACAGAGTCATGGTCAGCCATTGTTGTTACCCATCATGCAACCCATTGGGGATATTGACGAAGATGAGTTGATGATCCGCATGGCGGATATCAATGGGTTGTATATTCCACCTGCGATTTCACCATTACAAAGACAGATTTTATTGGCACGCACCATTCAAGCGATTGGTGATCTAGATATTAGTCCTGATCAAGCTATGGCACTTGCCCAAGCATTGGGGCAATTCATGGATCAGATTTTGATCGAAGGATTATCGCTGGATGTGTTGGACAAAATCGTACCGGAAGATTTTGCAGAGCACTGGCAAATCACAATCGATTTTTTAAAAATCCTAAGCGAACATTGGCCAAAAATATTAGAAGAAAACGGTGTTATTGACGCAGCCGACAGGCGCAATCGTTTGGTGAATGCACTCAACCAATTGTGGCAAAACGAGCCGCCGACGCAGCCGATTATTGCCGCCGGATCAACCGGAACGGTGCCGGCCACACGCGCGCTGCTGAAAACCATTGCGCATTTAGAGCATGGGGAAGTGATTCTGCCGGGGTTGGATGTCGACATTGATGAAGAAAGCTGGAATAGCTTAAACGAATCGCACCCGCAACATAGTTTGAAAGAATTGCTGGATGAACTTGAATTCAAGCCTGCCGATATTCCGTATTGGGAAAAGACACAAACATCCGAAAACAATAGCCGCGCTGATTTATTGCGCGAAATTATGCGCCCTGCAGAGACGACCGCCCACTGGGCAAGGCTGCAACCCGATCAATTCGGCAAAGCCCTGGAGGGCATAGAATATTTCGCATGCGATACGCAGCAGGATGAAGCGATGCTGATAGCGCTCAAGCTGCGGGAAACACTGGAAACACCGGAAAAGACGGCGGCGCTTGTGACGCCTGATCGGGCGCTGGCACGACGCGTTGCCTTGATATGTCGCAAATGGGGCATAGAGCTGGATGATTCGGGCGGGCGATCACTAACCAGCACCTATAGAGGTAGCTTTTTTACGCTTTGCCTGGATTGCGTGAGCGCGAAAGCCAAACCCGTTGCCCTGCTGAGTCTATTGAAACACGGATTGTGCAAAATAGACGGGTTCGATGCCAAAACCCAAACGGCGATTGTGGCTGGTTTGGATAAAGACTTTTTACGCGGCAATGTTGCATATAACGACATCTATGGTTTTATCGAAGACAACCCTAACCTATCGAAAAATCAAAAAAACTTTTTGAAACAAATAGATAAGCTGCTCGATCCTCTTACAAGCCTTTTACAGCAACCAGATGCATCGTTTCAGGATTTTTTAAAGGCGCATATCCAATTGGCCGAAAACTTGAGTGGTGAAGACACTATCTGGGTTGAGGAAGACGGAGAAGCCTTGGCCGCGCTGCTATCCGAATTGCTGGCACACGCCCATTTGTTCCCACCGCTGTCGTTTTCGGCGTACAGCGATATTCTGGAGCAGTTGATGGCGCAGGCAAGCGTTCGCCCCACCTATGGTACGCATCCGCGATTGATGATTCTGGGGCAATTGGAAGCGCGGATGGTACGGGCCGATGTCATGATTTTAAGTGGTTTGAATGAGGGCAGTTGGCCACCGGATGTCGGCCATGATCCGTGGATGTCTCGCCCAATGCGCAAAACCTATGGTTTGCCGAGTATGGATATGCGTGTCGGCCTGTCTGCGCATGATTTTGGGCAGTGCTTTTGTGCCAAGCACGTCGTTTTAACGCGTGCGGAACGGACACAAGGCACGCAAAGCGTCCCGTCACGGTGGTTACAACGACTGGACACCATTCTGAAAGCCATGGATATGAGCCTTAGCGATCTATCCAAAGGCCCATATAAGAGCTGGGTTTCGGCAACAACGGCGGCGCCCGAGAGCATTTCACCGTATTTACGCCCTGCGCCGACACCGCCCAAAGATAAGCGTCCCAAAACCTTGCCCGTGACGGCCGTAGAAAGTTGGGTTCGAGACCCGTACGCGTTGTACGCAAAATATATTTTAAACTTACGCAAATTGGATGATTTGGAAGAGGATATGAGCGCAGCTTTGCGCGGGTCGCTCGTGCACGATATTTTTGATCGTTTCATCAAAACCTACCCCGAAAATCTGCCCTATGACTCATCCGATATCCTTATGGGGTATGCGATTGAAGCGGTTGGTGTGCATGCCGATGAACCCGGATTTTGGGCGTTCTGGAAGCCGCGATTCGAACGGATGATTGATTGGTTTATCGAGCATGAAACCGAATGGAGAGAGAGCGCAAAGCCGGGACCGACAGAAGTGAAAGGCACGTACAGTTTCGATGATTTGGTTTTCACGTTGACGGCCAAAGCAGACCGGATCGATAGTCTGAAAGACAGTCAAGCGGCTGCAATTATTGATTATAAAACAGGGCAACCACCGACCACGGCGGAAGTGCGCGCAGGATTAGCACCGCAATTGCCGTTAGAAGCCCTGATCGCTTTAGGCGGAGGATTTCCCGATATCGTGGCCAATGATATCGGATATATGGGGTTTTGGCGTTTATCCGGTGGATCGCAAGCCGGCGATGATGTGCCTGTAAAACCGAAAAAAGATGAAGAGCTCAGCGATTTTATTGAATCAGCTCGAGATGGATTAAAAACGCTTATCGAGACCTTTGAAAACCCCGATACGCCCTATTACAGCTTGCCGCGCCCCAATGCAGCGCCGCGCACGGCGTATCAAAATTACGCGCATCTGGCACGCGTACAGGAGTGGGCTGCACTCGACGATCCGGATGGTGGATCATGACAAGGGATACAGCCATTCAGCCAAAGCCAGCAAAAGAAAGCCGCGATTTAGACCCGAATGTGCGGCAAAGGCGCGCATCCAGTCCCGATACATCGGTATGGGTGAATGCATCGGCAGGTACAGGCAAGACAAAGGTTCTGACTGACCGTGTGTTACGGCTTTTATTACCACAGGAAGACGGACAGGAAGGCACAAAGCCGCATCGCATTTTATGCCTGACCTTCACCAAAGCCGCAGCCGCAGAGATGGCCCTACGCATCAATGAGCGTTTGTCCAAATGGGCCGTGATGTCCGATGAGGATTTACGCGCGGATTTGGAAGGCAAATTATTGGGCAAGCCACCGACCCCGCAAATGATGGTGGCCGCACGAAAATTATTCGTCGAAGTGCTCGATTCGCCGGGCGGGCTGAACATCATGACCATTCACGCGTTTTGCCAGTCATTGCTTGGACGATTTCCGATTGAAGCGGGTTTAAGCCCAAATTTCGAAGTGATTGATGACACACAAAGCCAAATCTTGCTGGATCAGGCGCGGGACGGCGTTTTAAAGCAGGCATCAAATCCCGAGCATGATTTGAATGTGTGTTTACAAGCGATTGCACAGGATATCAATGATTCCCAGTTTTCGGAGCTGCTGCGGGCATTGTGCCGTGAAACCGGGCAATTGGCGCAAATGAGTGTGCGATATCAGAAAACAACCGATTTGAAGAGTGCTATTTATGAGGCCCTTCGGGCGCCAATAGACAAAACACGCAATGATATCCTGGCTGATTTTTGTACGCATACACCAGACGGCCTCAGCACATTATGTGCCGCCCTAAGCGGTAGCGGGAAAAATGATCATGCCATGGGTAGTGCGTTTCAAAGCTGGATTGAGTCCGATACAACGGCGCGACAAGGTATGTTTGATGTGTACGCCAATGCGTTGATAAAAAAAGATCAAACGCCCCGCAGCATTGGCAAAAAGCTGATTGAAGCCAATGCCGAATTGCCGGTGATTCTGAATACCGAAGTGCAGCGCATATTGGAAACACGGGATCAGATCCATGCGCTTCACAATGCAGCGTTGACGCAGAGTCTGTTGAAACTGGGGCAGGCGATATTGAGTGAATATGCGCAGAAAAAATCAGCTCTGGGTGTTTTGGATTATGAGGATTTGATCAACCGTACGCTTGCGCTGTTGAGCGGTGAAACGCGGTATAAAATTGACCCAAGCTGGGTGTTATTCAAGCTGGATGGTGGGTTGGATCATATTTTGATTGATGAAGCACAGGACACAAATCCTGAACAATGGCGTATTATTTCAATTTTAACACAAGAATTCTATGCGGGTAGCGGACAGTCCGAAATTGCCAGAACTTTGTTCGTTGTGGGTGACGAGAAGCAATCGATTTATTCTTTTCAACGCGCAGCGCCCTTGGAATTTGAGCGCATGCGCAGCTATTTTGCCCAGAAAATACAGGATTCAGGCAATAATTGGCGTAAAGAAGATATGACTATTTCTTTTCGCTCAACAAAGTCAGTCTTACAGCTTGTTGATCGGGTGTTCGAAGATGAATTGGCGAGACGCGGGTTGGGCGCGGAAATCCTGCCGCATGATGCGTTTCGACGGGGCGCGGCAGGTCATGCTGAATTGTGGCCGTTAACGCGCGCGGAAGAGAGTGAAAAAGATGCACCCTGGACGCCGCCCATAACGATTCAGGACGTCAACAGCGCGCAGAACATGCTGGCCAATCAAATTGCAACGCAGATAGACAGCTGGCTAAAAAACGAAGAACAATTGGAATCTCAAGGCCGAGCGATTAAAGCGGGCGACATTCTGGTACTCGTGCGTACGCGTACGGCTTTTGTGAATCAATTGGTGCGCGCACTGAAAAGTAAATCTATTCCGGTGTCTGGTGTTGACCGATTGGCGTTAAACGATGCGTTATCCGTGCAGGATTTGATTGTGGCGGCGGAATTTGCGCTTTTGCCTTTTGATGATCTGGCGCTGGCGACTTTGTTGAAGTCGCCCTTTATCGGTTTGAGCGAAGAAGAGTTGTATGAGATTGCCATCGACCGTGACGGGAGCCTGTGGCAGGCATTACAGGCTTCAGAACACGCTGATATTATTGAGTATTGTACGCGTTTGATCGGACGTGCGAGCTATGCCGCGCCATATGATTTTTTCGCGCAAATACTGCAGGAGCCTTGCCCCGCACATGAAATCAGCGGACTTCAGGGTGTTTTAAGCCGTTTAGGCGAGGATGCGCTGGATCCGATAGAAGAATTTATGACCACGGCGCTTGATGAAGAACGAGAGAGCGGCATATCCCTGCAACGGTTTGTCCATGGTTTTCGCAAAAACCGCAAAGAGATTAAGCGTGAGTTGGAGGAAGCGGGCAATGCCGTGCGGATTATGACGATTCACGGAGCGAAGGGATTACAGGCACCCATCGTGTTCCTGCCCGACACCACGCGCACCCATGCGGCCAAGCGTACGCCGCGATTATTGTGGCCGGATAAAACAGAATTGGATGTGCCGCTATGGTGCCCACGCAAGGATATTGAATGCAAATCATACCGCCGTGCGTTTGATCGGGTGGAGCAGACATTGGATGATGAATATAGGCGGCTTTTATATGTTGCGCTAACTCGTGCGGAAGACCGCATTTATATTTGTGGCACGGAAGGCAAGACGGGGTATCT
>JBCCLQ010000035.1:0-12886 GCA_039026795.1 Pseudomonadota bacterium | reverse complement strand
TCGACCATGTAAACGTCTTGCTCTTTAATATCGCGAATAGAACGCAGACCTGTATCTTCATCGACATCAAATACAGACAGACGCAAAGTGACACGCAATGGGGCTGCGAAAGTCATGTCACGTTGCTGACATTCTTCAACGTCATATTTAGGCTGTTCAAGCTCGTAAGACACATAATCAATCTCGGCCTTATCAGAGAAGTCCTTGATTGGGAAAACTTCGGTCAAAACCTTGTGAAGACCCTGCATTAGGCGTTCTTCGGCCGGGACAAGAGCCTGCAAAAACGCTTCATAAGAATCACGCTGGACCTCAATCAGGTTCGGCATATCTGTCACTTCATGGATTTTACTGAAGAAACGACGGACCCTTTTGCGGCCTGTGAAGCTTTCAACGTCGTTTGCAGCGCGTACTGGCGCCAGATTTTCAACGTCTTTAGCGGATATTTTTTTACCTTTTTTGGGTGCAGCCTTCGCGTTCATAACTATATGTCCTCAACAGTTTTCTTTTTTACATGGCAAAAACGCCAAAATACCGCTTCCACATTGCTGTTTGGAAGCGGATATCAAATATGTACTTTTACTTTTTAAAGGGTGATATTTGCGTCACCTTTTAGCCCCGAATCTTTCGCGTGATAGCTATATGGACGAATGACAAACAGTTGTCAAGCGTCTGAATGCCAAAGATGATCCGAAAAAACATCCGGATCATGCTTTGATTTACAGAAGAAATGTAAAACTATTTCAGTTCTACAGTCGCACCAGCTTCTTCAAGCTTGGCTTTCATTTCTTCAGCTTCTTCTTTCTTCACGCCTTCTTTCAGAGGCTTCGGTGCACCTTCAACAAGGTCTTTTGCTTCTTTCAAGCCCAGACCTGTGATACCGCGAACTTCTTTAATCACGGCAATTTTGTTACCACCGGCTGAAGCAAGAACGACATCAAATTCGTCTTTCTCTTCAGCAGCTTCGCCACCGGCAGCACCAGGCGCAGCGGCAACAGCCACAGGAGCGGCAGCGGCGCTAACGCCCCACTTCTCTTCCAGTGCCTTTGATAGTTCAGCGGCTTCCAAAACTGTCAAAGCTGACAGGTCATCCACCAATTTTTCGATATTTGCAGCCATTTTCTTCTCCTCTTTTAAAATAAAACGCTATTAAACCAATCGAATTAAAACTTAACCTTTTTCGCTGTAGGCCTTTGTGACACCGACCATTTGCTGGGCTGGAGCCTGAAGCACACGAGCTACTTGTGTAGCAGGTGCAACCAAAAGACCAACGATTTTGGAACGAAGCTCGTCCAGAGATGGCAAGCTTGCCAACTGCTTCACAGCTGCTTCATCCAAAATAACGTCGCCCATCGCGCCACCAAGGATTTTCAACTTGTCATTTTCCTTGGCAAAGTTCGCAACAACTTTTGCAGCAGCTACAGGATCCTGAGATGTCGCAACACCTGTCGGGCCGGTGAAGTGACCTTCCAACTGCTCGTAACGTGTGCCCTTGATCGCCAGCTTCGTCAGTGTATTCTTTGTCACTTTAAAGCTTGCGCCATTGTCACGTAGCTCGGAACGCAACTTTGTAACAGCCGGCATATCCAAACCTGAATAATGCGTCACGATAACAACTTCGCTGTCTTCGAAGCGCGCGTTTAAGTCTTTAATTTCTTGTTCTTTTTGTGCCCGGCTCATTCCCATGGCTTTTCTCCTAAAAATCTCAATAAAAAAGCGACCCCCTAAGGGCCGCCCATCCGAAATATAAGTAAAAGTAAAAGGGTGAAAGCGCACTTTCACATATCTTTTTTCTCTTTTACCTATCTATATTGGGTTTACAGTCTTAACGCATACCAATAGTCCCGGACAGGAAACATGGCTTTTATAGCGTTTCTAAACACAGCGTCAAGTAGTTTTTTTATTGACATAATGTTATTTTTGATTTAATTGGTATTCTGTAATTTTGAGGGTAAAAAAATGGGACCATCTTTAAGTAGCATAAAGCCAGGCTTGCCTCCTGAGGCACAAGCATTTTGTGATCAAGTTATTCGGAGCATTATTGAGAGCTCTCAGGGAAATATGCATTTCTCCTCTGCAACACTTTTTGATCACCTTTTTTTAAATGAAGCGCTGAAAGATGCGACTGTTCAAAGGTTTATCAAAAGTATGGGGGTTGATTTAAAACGTGTTCAAAAGCTTTTTGCAATTCAATGTCGGCAAGGCTTTAGCGATAACACGTTAACTCGAAAACCAAATTTATATGATCTTGGGAGAAAAGCTTTAAGTCATGCTACAAGCCAAATCTTTTCTGATATTGAATTTGAAGGCAAGTTCGACCGTTTAGAGTTCTTCAGAGAATTATTTCAAAAGGCCATGCTACTTAATATTCGTAAAAAATTGGATACAGAGGGTTTGACAGCCGAAAAGGTAAAAACACATCCTCACCCAGATAGCCTTACATCTGATCTGCCAAACGATGGAACCACCTTATCAGCGGAAGCCAAAACCCTTCTCGAAATTTTAAGTGCCAAGCAAGGACTAGCAACTGTTTTTGAACTCGCACAACATGATCCAGAACTCATGGAAAAAGCAGCCAGCGAAATTGCACGAGCCATAACAGAGGCTCGTGCAAATACTACCGTAGTAAAAGGCCCTTGGGACCGTCGCGATAATAACGGTAGTTAAGCAGCGCGTTTTTGCTGGTCTGTGCCTTCGATAGAGGCCGGATCAATCTTGATCCCAGGACCCATCGTAGAAGTCACTGTGATCTTCTTGATATAAGTCCCTTTTGCGCCGGATGGCTTGGCCTTTGCGATTGTCTGAATGAAGGCAATCACGTTTTCCGCCAGCTTGCCCGCATCAAATGATGCTTTACCAACACCAGCCTGAACAATCCCTGCTTTTTCAGCGCGGAATTCAAGGGCGCCACCCTTGGCATCTTCAACAGCCTTTTTCACATCAGGTGTCACTGTACCCAGCTTCGGGTTCGGCATCAGGCCTTTCGGACCCAAAACCTTACCAAGCTGACCAACCAATGGCATCATGTCAGGTGTTGCAATACAACGATCAAAGTCCATTTCACCGGCCTTGATTTTTTCAGCCAGATCATCGGCACCAACAATATCCGCGCCGGCAGCCTTGGCTTCATCAGCCTTCGCATCTTTGGCAAACACCGCTACGCGGACAGTATTACCTGTACCGTTTGGCAAAGTGACCATACCGCGAACCTGTTGATCAGCGTGCTTGACGTCAATTCCAAGGTTCATTGCAATTTCAATGGTTTCATCGAATTTGCGGTTTTTCGCGCAACCTTGAAGAATTTTGATGGCATCTTGAATGGAATAGAACTTGTTCTTATCCACTTGCTCGTTCGCCGCTTTCATTGCTTTTGAATATTTAGTCATCTTAACCCTCCACGACTTCTACGCCCATGGAGCGCGCTGTGCCTTCGATAATCTTCATCGCCGCATCAATGTCATTGGCGTTCAGATCTACCATTTTGGCTTCCGCAATTTCCTTGACCTGTGAGGAACGGACCTGTGCCACAGTTTCGTGACCCGGGTTGTTCGCACCGGATTTCAGCTTCGCAGCTTTCTTCAGTAAGTAGCTTGCCGGAGGTGTTTTTGTGATGAAATCAAAAGAACGGTCCGCATAAACAGAGATCGCGACAGGAATTGGCATCCCGCGTTCCAAGTCTTTTGTACGGTCGTTAAATTGATCAACAAAGTCTTTAATGTTTACGCCGTGTTGACCACAAGCAGGGCCAACGGGCGGTGCAGGAGTTGCACCCTGAGCAGGGATGATCAGATTGATCACGCCTGTTACTTCGAGTTTCTTTTTTGCCATGATATCCTCATTTCAAAAATGTTTAAAACGGGCTTGTAGTTCGGCTTCGGACATGGTCTTAAGCGTTCCGAATAACCTCCTACAAACATACTAGCGCGGGTTATAGACGGTTTTTACAAGATAATGCAAGAAAATTATCGCCTTCGCTGGACTTGAGGGTTTTGATGACGCTCCCTGCGTTCAGTGCGGCTGCCTTTGACTATAACAGCCTCTTCTCTTTTAAAATCACTCAATCTGGTCGGACCGCGTATATCTCTACATTTTGGTGCAAATACTTTGCTTAATGTCATGCGGTCATCAATATTTCTGATGCCCGTCTTCATTTTATGCCACCAATTTCATGGGAACTTGTTTCGTTTTCCAAGTTTGTTCAACCCAAGGACCATGCCAAATATAGCCGTCAATAGGTGGCCATTTTTCTACATATTCTCGAACGGTCATGGAGTGATGTCGCTTGCAATCATCCCACCAGTGCATAATGGCCCCGCCCTGAGTGTAGGGATCCGGTGCACTGGGCCATGGTTGATTGAAACTATGTTGTAATGAAATAGGACACCTCGATTCCGAACAACATAATATTATTGTGCGTGATTCGAGGGATTTTTAAAAGATTATGATAAAAACTGTCCGCAGCTTTTGTTAAAGCTTCTCGACCTGTGCGTATTCCAGTTCAACCGGCGTCGCACGACCAAAGATAGACACAGTCACTTTGAGCCTGCCTTTTTCTTCGTCGATTTCTTCCACCATACCGTTGAAGGACGCAAACGGACCATCGGCAACCTTGATTTCCTCGCCGATATCGAAAGTCACAGATGGGCGTGGGCGATCCACACCTTCCTGAATTTGCTTCATCAACGCTTCGGCTTCTTTTTGTGTGATCGGTGCTGGTTTGTTATTCGCACCAAGGAAACCTGTGACTTTTGGTGTATCTTTGACCAAGTGCCAGATATTGTCATCCATATCCAGTTTCGCCAAAACATAGCCCGGGAAGAACTTGCGCTCTGCGTTCACGCGCTTACCGCGCTGCACTTCAACCACTTCCTCGGTCGGAACCATAATTTCTTCAACATGGTCCTGAAGCCCTTGCTTTCTGGCCTTTTCCTGAATGGCCGCAGCAACTTTTTCTTCAAAACCGGAATAAACGTGTAATACGTACCAACGTGCTGTCATGATAATCTCCTAATTCTAAATCCCTATTGGCCTCTATTGACCGAAGCTTAAAATAAATGAAATGACAAATGCGATCACCTGATCGGATAAAAACAGGAATATCGCCGCTAAAATCACCATAATAAAGACAGCGATCGTGCTGGCAGTTGTTTCCTTGCGGGTCGGCCAGGTGATTTTTTTCATCTCTGCCCGAACTTCTTTATAAAACTGGATCGGTCCTGTTTTTGCCATGTCTTCAATCCTTTACAAGTTGTGTCCTGACATAGGTTCGTAGAGCCGGGTGGCTTTGGAACGCGTCTCGATGTCAGGAGATATGAGGGATATAGCGTATATTCCGGCAGACGCCAAGGAAATTATTTATTTTTCGAAATGTGGTGCGCGGTTTTGAGTGCTGCGATCAAGCTATCTGGACGCGCCACCCCCTGCCCCGCAATGCCCAGCGCCGTACCATGATCCGGCGATGTGCGGATAATCGGCAAACCCAGCGTCACATTCACCCCGCCATGGAAATCAAGCGTTTTAACGGGAATAAGCGCCTGGTCGTGATACATGCAAACGGCAACATCGTAATTCTCGCGCGCTTCTTCATGAAACATCGTATCGGCTGACAGTGGACCATCAATCACATAGCCCTCTTCACGCAACTCATCCAACGCAGGAACAATAACCTCCAGTTCTTCATCACCGATAGATCCATCCTCACCCGCATGTGGATTAAGACCAGCAATTGCAACACGCGGCATAGCAATACCTAAATCTTGTTGAAACGCCTTGATAATCGTTTTCATTTTATTATGTATCAGTTCCCGTGAAATCATCGGCGCTACTTCGTTTAAAGGGACATGAACCGTGAGTGGTACTACGCGCAAATCCTGTGCCATCAGCATCATGATCGGTTCATGATCAATACCACATAAGTCGGCTAAATACTCGGTGTGCCCTGGATGATTAAACCCGGCCTCATATAATATGCCCTTATGAATTGGGTTGGTGACAACAGCAGCGACTTGATCATCCAATGCCAACTGCACGGCTTTTTGAATACTTTCCAACACTGCTCCTGCATGAAAAGCATTCAGCAATCCAGGCTCTGCAGGGTCTTTTAAATGAACGGGTAAAACAGGAAGCGCGGTTTCAAACAAATCATCGACCTGATCCAGACTATCGATCACTTGAACGGGAACGCGCTTTTCTAATCTGTCTGCTTCGGCGCGCAAACGATCCGGATCATCCAGCGCTACGAAAGCAGGAAGATTTTTTCCATGGCGCATCAGCCAAGCTTTTAGGGTGATCTCACCGCCAATACCGGCAGGCTCACCCATCGTTAGCGCTAAAGGTTTCATATTATAAAGTGTAATGAAAAAGTATCGGTTTTACGACAATAAGTTTTAAACGATATCTTGTGTAGTTGATTGATCGCCCAAAAGATCGGAAACAGCTGTATCGCTTAAACCACCCGTCAGATTCGAACCACTATCACTTAATATAGACTGATCTTGCGCAGATAATGAGCCCAGATCGTCTTGACCATCATTACCATCTATTAACTCGGCAACTTCCATACCCGGAGCTTGGCCAGTAGATGTTAAAGTGAAAGATACCCAGCCAGTATGGTAAGTACCATCGGATACTTTAATCCATAAAGTTTCATTCGCGCCTGCATTACCGCCAACAATATCTAAATTATCAAATTCGGCTTGGCTAAGTTCTATGGAACGGCCTGTAGCCAGGGCCGTGCCATCAAGATCAAAATATCCACTATTCGAAGATTTACCTGCATCCCATACATAATACGTCAATGTATTTCCATCGGCATCATTCGCATTAATAACACTTGATGCTTGGACAGAAGCACCGATGTCTAAACTCAGATTATTCGCTGTGACTGTTGGGGCAACAGTATTTACGTTACTACCGCCACCGGCACTTGATGATAATGTAAATGATTGCCATGCAGTTTGATTGATTCCATCAGACACTCGTACCCACATAGTTTCATCAGCAACTACACTTCCGCCAACAATATTCAATTGGCTAAACTCTGTTGCAGTTAATGTGTGGGAAATTCCTGCACTAAGAGCCACACCGTTAAGTTCAAAATATCCGCTATTACCACCACCGCCAGCATCCCATACATAATATGTCAGCGGATTACCATCAGCATCATTCGCAGAAATAGTTGTTGAAGCAAGCGCACTTTCACCAACCTCGAGTGAAAGATCATTTGCGTTAACTGTCGGCGCAGTCAGATTAACCCCACTGCCACCACTCGCAGAAGATGTAAGATTGAGTGAAGACCAGGCTGTCAGGTTTTCTCCATCAGACACTCGTACCCAAAGCTTTTCCGATCCACTATTCGCGCCACCTACAATGTTTAAAGCTTCAAATTCTGCCTGTGTTAATTCATGAGATATGCCAGCGCTTAAGCTTGAACCGCCAAGCTCAAAATACCCGCTATTTCCAGCTTTACCCCCATCCCATAAATAGTATGTCAGTGGATTGTTATCGACGTCACTGGCGGAAATAACACTGGACGCGAGCGCTGTTTCACCAGATGCCAAGCTTAGATCATTCAATGTAACAACAGGTGCCGCAGTATTTGATGCCGTATTTGTTCCACCGCCTACGCCACTCGAAACGCTGGAATTTAAATTGAAAGAAACCCATGATGTATTCAAAGTTCCATCGCTGACCTGCACCCACAGCTTTTCTTTACCATTGTCGCTACCGCCTACAATACGAAGCTGTGCAAATTCAGCTGCTGTGAGTGTATGACCAGACCCAGCGCTTAAAGCCGTACCGTTTAAATCAAAATATCCACTATTATTGCCTTTACCAGCGTCCCATACAGTGTATGTAAGGACATCGCCATTGACATCGCTGGCTGTAATAACTGTTGACGCTAATACATTTGCACCATCGCTCAAATCAATATTATTCGCGCTAACCTCTGGCTTAACATTACCTGACACACCGGAAGTAAGTTGGATATCTTCCCAATCAGTCGTAACCGAGCCATCAGAAACACGGACACGCAAGGTTTCAGTACCAGCGTCCGAACCACCAACTATACGTAGCGTCGCAAATTCAGCTTCAGTTAAAACATGATTCTGATTAGCAGCGAGCTCAACTCCGGCAAGTTCAAAATATCCACTATTGGCACCCGTTCCGCTATCAAATACTGTATAAGTTAAAACATCTCCATCAACATCATTGGCGTTTATAACACTAGAAGCCAGGACAAAACTACCACTGCCTAAAGATAAGTTAGTCACAGAAATAGTTGGCGCTTCGTTAGCAAAAGTACTTTGTAAAGATGAAAAAGTGTATGAAATCCCGTTGAATAAAAATGTTTCAATATTGCTTAATGTATCTGTAAAACCTTGAACCAAATGGTTGATAGCAACTGTTGTTCCGTTAATAAAATTATAGACAAACTCATTAGCCGCAAAACCATAATGAATTGTATCACTACCAACTTGTCCATTTATACTATCGTCACCCAGTGATCCATAGAATGTATCATCACCGTTTCCACCTAAAATAACATTGTTTAGCTCGTTGCCGTATATTGTGTCGCTTGCATTTCCTCCAGTTGCATTTTCAATCTCGGCATTAAATGCAATACCTATTCGGGTTGATCCTATTTCGCTTAAAGTTCCATCTTCAAGCCGAATTGTTAGAGATGTATTCTGCCCAGCTCCACTTAATGTATCTGTACCACCTGCATCCCAAATCGTGAAATGTGTACCTGCAGTAATGTTATAAGTATCATTTCCTGTATTAAAATTCGTATTAACACCGTAAAGTTCCTGAAGATATGCAATGTCATGCATCATCATACTACCAGCATAGCCTCCGACATCCGTGTAGGACATGACTGAATAGTTATTGTTTTCTTCACCTGCCTGAAGCACATCACCGCTTCCACGACTAGCATCAAAACTATGTTTCAAACCTAGAGCATGACCAACTTCATGGAATATTGTTTGATATACCAAATCCCCGTAATTCGGATCAGAGTCATAACCCCAAAAAGATGTATTTAAAAAAACATCTCCACCTGAAGGTGATCCTGTAGGGTAATACGCATGAGCCACAATGTTCACATTAGCTCGCGAAACCTGACCAAAGGCCATATCGGCCGTTGCACCTGAACCAACTTCTGTAAAAGTCACATTAATATAATTTTCAACGATATCTAAAACTTCACGCGACGCAGCAGCTTGATTAGCGTTCATAGCCTGAAAACCTGTCGTTAAATCAGCATCAAATCCAGCATAGTAACCGGGCAAACTTGTAATAAAATTAAAGGTCAGATCTAATCCTGTTCCATCATTGGCCCAGACGAACCCGCTGTCCAACGCATCTTTACCGCTTACGCCACCAACGATAGCATCGGCGGAAATATTCAAGGATCCACCGGAACTATTGAAGTTCGCAAGCCGTCCACCATCGCAGCCCGAACACCCACAACCGATCTGCCCAACACTTTCCATCGCATTGCTGTCTGTAAAGGTTTCCGAATTCGTTAATTGACCGGATGACATGACGGCCGTATCGACCGTGTTTAAAACATCAGCGATCAGGTTTTCATTGTTGCCGGAATAGATAGGTTCATTTTCAATGGAATAATCGTAGCTATTTGCACTACCTGAATAACCACCGAAAGAATTTAATTCATTATCTAAAAGGTCTGAAGATTTGGAACTGATTTCGCGCAAATCAGAAAACTCTGAATCATCTGAATATCCGAAGAATTCTTCCATTGTGTCCTAACCCTATAACTGGAATCCCAATACAAATATTGTAAAGAAAACGTGTTGAAGTACGGTTAAACTTAATTCAAATTTGAATTACTTAGAAAATATGAATAAAAACAGTTACTTATTTATTAATTCTTAGGTGGGAACTGGTGTTTTAGACACCACTTATAAGCAAAATAATAACATTATTTTAATTGGGGGTTGAGCAGAAATTAATACACACCGAGCGATTTATACAAACGCACAAGGCTTTGTGCTTGGTTGGCTTCCGCAGTCACAAGTGCCGAATCTGCCTCGTTCACGGTCCTTTGTGCATCTAGAACATCGATAAAAGATATCTCGCCTTCTCGATATAGCGTCTGCGACAATTCCAAAGCGCGATCTGCGTTATCATATGCACTTTGCAAAGACAGTCTTTGTTGATTGATACGCGCATAATCTGTTAACGCGGTTTCTACTTCTGTGACGGCTTCCAAAATCGTCTTGCGCAGTTGTTCATAAGCCTGTATTTCGACCGCGCGCGCGGCATCAATTTGTCCTTCGATACGACCAAAATCCAAAATTGCGACAGCAGCACCGATTGCAACATTCCAAATGACCTCCCGTGCCGAAAACGCACTTTCGGAAACGCCGAAGAAACCGCTTAATGTTAGTGTCGGGAATAATTCTGCCGTTGCCACCTTAGCTGATGATGTGCTGGCATTAAATGTTGCAATCGCAGCGCGCACATCGGGACGAATGTTCAATATACTGGTTGGTGCCATTAGAACAGGTTTAACGTCCACGCCTGGAATTTTTGCCTCGTTATCCAAGATAGGGATTAAATCCTCAGGCAAACGGCCGATAAGAGCGCTCATGCTCAATCGCGAATTTTCCGCCAATCGTTTGAATTCAGGGATAGAAGATTGTGTCGTATTCACTAGGTTTTCTGCGCGTTCTACGTCCAATTGCGGCGCTTCGCCAAATTCCATCTGCGTACGGATCAACTCTAATGTCTGCTTTTGAATATCAAGATTCTTTTCCGCAATAGCGACTTGCTTTTGAAAGGACCGATACTCGATATATGTGCGTGCAACTTCTGCAATTAAAGTAAGCGTGGTGTCGTGATAACTGGCTTCAAGTACCCTTAAATTTTCATCGGCTGCATTTAGATTATTTCGGTTTTTACCAAACAAATCTATTTCATAAGATGCATCAAAGCGGGCATCAAAGAAATTATCTGTGCCTGCAAATCCGGTATCTTCACGTGATTGTGATGCACTCGCACCAACTTGTGGGAATAAAAATGAACGTTGTGTTCGTCTTATACCTCGCGCTTCGATAATTCTTGCTTCCGCAATGTTTCTGTCGGGACTTTCTGATAATGTGATTCCGATAAGTTCGTTTAATGTTGCGTCATCAAAAACCTGCCACCATGCCCTCAGATTTTGAATTTCAACCATATCGATATTGGAACTTTCATATGCCGTCCACGCCTGCGGATTTTTGGGAGATTGGAAATCTCCACCCGTCATGAAACAAGCTGACAATAATAAGGTTGATGCCAAAAGTGGGAAAGTTTTCACGTGAAGCTCCATAAGGTGTGTTTAGGCTTTTATACTCTTACGAAGAACATAGCTTTTAGGATTGCGAATGCAACAAGATTTAATAAATCACAACATGAAAATTATGTAATGAGCGTGCCTGCGGTTTCCAATGCCAGTTCGTCTGTTAGCCCTGTAACCCCCTGAATAAGGGCAACACGCGTTCCACCGCCAAAGGTACCGGACCCAGTTGGGTCCACTCTCAAATCTGAGTTGCCAGCATTATCAGTAATTCTCACAAATAGCGTAATGTCATCAACACCCGACGTATAACCTGTTAAAAGGTCGGATATATCAATCTGATCACCATCAGCGACTGAGAAATCGTGAATATCGTTTTGTGTGCCAACAATATCAAAGTCAAATATATCTGCGCCACCTTCTCCGTAAAGCTGATCATCACCTGCTCCACCATTAATGGTATCGTTTCCATCCCCACCACGAATATAATCTGCGGAATTCGATCCAGTAAGGGTTTCAGCCAGACCTTGACCACGCAGGGTACTCCCACCAGTTATAGTCATACCCGTTAAGTCAAAACCTGTTCCCTCTTCTGCATAAATTGTGAAGCCGCCTGACTCAATATCCTCAATACTTGTGAAAGTTGTGACTAAATTAAAGATGACATCACTTTGCAAGAATATTTCATCTCCATTGTTACCGCCGTTAAACGTATCACCTAAACCGCTACCGCCATATACATAGAAATCATCAGCACCATCCCCGCCATTCATAATGTCAGTGCCGTTTGAACCATAGAAAATATCATTGCCCGTTCCACCATTCAACGTATTGGTCGCTCCACCATCGCCAACCGTAGCCAAAACAGCATCGCCTTCCCATTCAACAATATAGGAGCTGGTATCCGTATCGCGTTCTGCCTCCCATGCACCGCCCGGGCTCAAATCAACATAGTCTCTATTCGCAGGAGATGTCACAGGTTCGCTTCCGTTCCAATTTTCATACAAACCATTCACACTTGTTCCTACGTTGCTGAATTGGATACCATTTTCAGGTCCTGCAATCCATTGCCAGTTGCCTTCTGTTGTTGCATCAGAAGCGCCAATCCAAGCGTCACCGCCAGTGATTAAAGCTTCAGCAAAACTATTTTCCTGAGCCGACGTAATTGTAACAAGATGCCCTCCTACACCACTTAATAGCGTGGAAGCCGCCGCTGTCGTTGCAGCAGTTGGTGTTACAGTGGCAACAACGTATTGATAAAAATTCCCCGTCACTGCGTTGTAAGACACGCCAGAATTGGCAGCGAGAATATCACTAATCACTGTCGAAAATTCTGTCCCAGCATACAAGGTGTCATTGCCTGCTTCACCATTTAAAACATCACTGCCATCACCACCACGAATAATATTTGCATCATCATTTCCTGTTATGGTTTCATCACCTATATCGCCAATAATTTCGCCACCACCAAGAATATCACCCACAGTACTAAAACTTACAGTTTGGTTGGCCACGACTAAAAGATTAAAGCCGTTGGTTTGAATATCATCAATATCAGTAAATGAGTTGGATGAATTAAAT
>JBCCLQ010000034.1:0-12975 GCA_039026795.1 Pseudomonadota bacterium | reverse complement strand
GGGTGATACCCACTGTCGATTAATAAGAAATAGTGGTTGATCATCCATATAGCAGTTAAAAAAGAGGAGACTACTCTGGCATGAAATTGCTTCCCCTACGTTTGCTATAGTCTTACTCATATGTTTTTTTTGCTTTTCAATCCATTCTGTATTTGATAGCAGATTTGGACAGATAACTCTATCTCTGGCAGCATTTCCTGCCTTTCCTTCAATTAAGCCTTTAACATTCCTATAAGGTGCTAGCCCTATGTAAATACCTTTCTCATATACATATAATCTTCCGCTGTGCGTATATTCAGAAGTTTGAGGGGAGATGGTTGCACGTCCAATAACTAAATCCTTATTTTTGATTTCCGAATAATTAAAGAAATCTGCATTAAATTTTTCTTCATAGTCCTCTTCAAACTCTGGAGTTATATTCTCGAGCTTTTTTACAAAATTATCAATTACATCAGCGGACTCTTTTTTCCAGTTTGGAAGTTTAACTATCTTTTCTTTACTGCCATGATTTAAATATAAGTTAATTGGCAATATAGCTGTAAGTTGTGCCAGTAGTGAATGAGGATTAGTATCAGCATAGAAATTTTCTTGGAAGTGTCGAGGAAAGTATTTTCCTTTCATATGGTCATCATAATTTCGTTCAAATACCTCTCTCCATTTTTTTACTGGAATTTTTAGCTTAGTTTTTGTGCTGAATTTATGAGATTTTTCATTACTTTCAGCATCTCGAAGAATTGGTCTTTTTCTTAACCCTTTACGAAACTCTAAAACTCTTGCATCTACTGTCCCTTCGCTGAAAATTCTTGAGGATACAGTAATTTCTTCCGCCCACATAAAAACTGAAAAGAAGCCTATACCATATCTTCCGCGTGGATGAAATTTATACTGTAAACCAGAGAACTCTTCACGAGCGGCCTCTGATCTCCAAAACGATTTTCCAAAATCTAAGAGATGGTTAGTCATAGTTTTTTCAGACATTCCAATCCCATTATCTTCTACTGAAAGAATGATAAAGTCATCCTGTTCTTCACTGATATCAATAAGGATTTTTCCTTCTTCTAAGCTAAAATCAGTATCTTGTAATACTCTTGCTTCAATTGCATCTGCCGAATTTTGAATTAACTCACGAAGCGGAGCGGCTCTAGATGAGTATAAATCTCTTCCACCAAGAGTGCGTGCCAGATGAGGAACATCAGAGACTTGTATTTCAGTAGGTACAGGTTTCCACCCTTTAACCCTTACGTGTTTTGAAAAATCAGACGCAGAGTCTGCGCCTACTGCACCTACGACTTCAAATTTGTAGCCCTCTGTTAAGAAGTAATCAGACGCATCGCTAAGCTCTTTATTTATCACCTTGATTGCTTCCCAGCATAAATGCCAAGCATCTATGTCTTTTGCTTCAAATTCTGAGGTTGATGTATATAACAGTCTAGACGTATTGACTTGAGGCTTGGCTAATTTAGTTTGGAATTTCCAATGCGTCTTAGAAATACCCTCGGGCTGTGTTAAGGCCATTAATAATTTAGGCGCTCTTCGATGGTCAATGTGAGCAGCGTCCGCACATCTTAGTAGTAAAGCTACTTTCATAACATCTACCGACCAAGTAGTATTTTTGAAAGGACCCAGAGACTTAGGTAAATCTGATAGTAGTTGCTGTTTGCTCCAGTGATGGCTATGCGCAACTTTACCAATTAACTCCCCAAAATGGTTTCTCATATCTGAGTCTTCGCATAAATATAATTGTTCCGAGTTGCCAGATATTTTGAAAGGTTGCAACATCAACTCTTCAGCTTTTTTTGCATGAAGCAATCTTAAAACCTCTTGGATTATTAGTGCTTCAGAAGGAGGTTCTGTGGTTTCATCTTTATCCTTTTGTGAAACACTGGAGGAAATATCTTGCCACTCACAGGTCTTTTTTATTTCTTTTAGCCCATAGTTGTACGCGGCAAGCGTCATGCCTGCGTCATGCATAAGAACAGCTCCCCCGAAAACAAAAGCTTCTGCTGGATTTAACTCAAAATTTTCGCCGGCAATTATGCTTGCCATTTCCCAAAGAGCATCTAAGTGAGATATGTCATGGACTGTATAATCCTTCATATCACTACTAATAAGGCTAACCAAAGTTTCAGTTCGCTCGCGAAACTTTTCTAGACATATAGCAAATTCTTCTCTGTAGCTGTCAGAGCTATCTTCCTGAGGTTCTAAACTGCGTTTCCATAGTCCAGTACTTTTTACTAATTTTAGAGTCATATTTTTAAAATCTGTAATAATGTTATTTTTTTATACTATTAGCGAATTTATCGATATTTTTCCACTAGTTATGAATATTTTAGTAAGAGTATTTTGCATAGCTTTGTAAAAACGCACCACTTACAGCAATGTGGTAATTAATAAGGCCTTTAATTTGTACCAACAAGAAATCACTAATACTTTACACACTCTATTGGGTACCAAAACTCGATGCCTCTAAATTTCTTTGCTTGAGAAAAAATAAAGGAGTGACAACCTGCCTAGTTGCCACTCCTTTTCATGTGTGGGGAAAGAGAAATGAATACAAAAAGAGAAGAAGGCTTTATATCGGTCGAAGCATGAGCTTGTATTCGTATTTAAAAACGGAAACGCGCCACACGTATCCGAGATAAAATATCAGCAAGTAAGGCTAAGGGGATGTGGATGGGCGGTGTCCCTCCCATCGGTTATAGTATTGAGAATAGACGTTTAATTCCAAATACAGAGGAAACTAAAACAGCACAATTCATATTTATTCGATACCTAGAGTTAGGGAGTGTAGGAAAATTAAAAAGAGAACTGGATAATAAGGGAATAAAGAGCCCTATTCGTATATCCCAAAAAGGTAACAAGTATGGAGGTGTAAACTTTTCTAGGGGAGCGCTCTATAAAATCTTAAAAAACCCTGCCTATAAACTGCCGCTACTGTGGGGCATAGCGGACTATATTCTCTGATAGATCAATAATGGGAGACTGAATGGCAGCGCTTGCAGTCTATCGCTAACTTTTCTCTAAGTCACCCTTCATACGCTCAATAACTTCAGGATCGAGGTGCTTATCAAGGGACATTGAAACTGTTTCAACTGCAGCAGCCAATATTATCCCTGTAAATATTATCCCTGTAAGAGCAATTAAGACCGATAATACTTTTGAAAACCGCTTCAGAGGACTTATGTCCCCATATCCTAAAGTTGTCGCTGTTACAAATGACCAATAAAGACCATCAAACTTATTCCATTTTTCAATATGCGTGACAATCTGTCCAAGGAATACAATGATCGAAGCTAGAAGCAATAAAAGCGGACTAACAATATAAATCGCCCACATAAACAGTTTTAAGAATGTGATCGTAAATTCCATGGCTTAAGCTGTTCGTTCTTGATAATAAGCATAAAAGCTTAAGATAATGGCGCTTGCTGAAATAATCGTTATGATCGTACCAGCAACAAAATTGTTATAGCCAGCTAAATCAATGAATACGAAATACCCAACATCTAAAAGGCCACCAACAAGAGCACTGATAAAGATTGCCGCAGCACTGCCTCGCCAGATAAAAACACCGCCGACAATTGTAACAAGCCCGCCCCATAATAGGTTCCAGCCATGTTGATTAATAATTCCGCCCACGGCTTCAGGATAAGAGACAGCCGTCATAACAGCCGGGTCCACACCATCTGCTATTGCAGAAACCGCATCACCTGTATCGCTTATAATCGTCATCACTCCTGCCAAGGCATGAACAACGCCCCATATAACCCACAGCACGCATGAGATTTTTAATAGGATAGATCCTGTTTTTGAGTAATTCATAATGAGAGGCTTTCTATTTTAAGGCCGAAAGGACTGTTTGAATTTGTTGTTTGATGTCGTCGTTAGAAATTTCGTTCTTTTCAAAATCAAAATTATCCTGGAATGTTGGAACTGAAATTTTTCCTTTTACATCCATACCAAAAAAGGGAGCCCCCATTTCAGCAGCGCCAAGAACACCAGCACCTCCTCGTCCACCTGGACTCGCTGCCATGAGTATCATGGGCTTGTTTTGATAGACTTTTTGATCAATGCGCGACATCCAGTCAAACAGGTTCTTATAGACAGCTGTAAAAGCGCCATTATGCTCGGCAAATGATATGATCACAGCATCTGCACTTCCAATCTTATTATAAAACTCCTTCGCTTTTTCAGGTATGCCGTCATCTTGTTCACGATCTTGCCGATAGAGTGGCAATTCATAATCCAAGAGATCACATATTTCGACATTTGTTCCGTCTGCGCAGAGAGTAGAGACATACTGCAAAAGTTTTTTATTAATAGAGGCTTTGTGATTTGTAGCGGCGATGGCAAAAATTTTCATGATTTAATCCTCTCTTTATCGTTTTTGGACAGTTTTTTTAAGATGCGATACACTTAGAATTATTCCTAAAAGCGTGCCTGTGAAAATTAAAATCCC
Organism: Pseudomonadota bacterium; assembly: GCA_039026795.1. GTDB lineage: Bacteria > Pseudomonadota > Alphaproteobacteria > Micavibrionales > Micavibrionaceae > JAUHXT01. The sequence continues at coordinate 8,519 of JBCCLQ010000034.1, read as the reverse complement.
AAAAATATCGATACGGCCTATCATAAAGGTTGCGAACAGTGCCCCTACATCTGCGAACCCAATCACGACAGAAGCCAAGATTATGGCAGCTCTACTTTGCCAAACCCATATCCATACAGCGCTTATAAGAGCAACGATGCCAAACCAAAACAAATTAAAGCCATGCTGACCAAACGTTACGAGGATAGCATCAACTTCAAGCGGATAATCGCGTTTTAAAGCACTAGAATCTGTTTCAGGAAATAAAAACTGAATAGAGGATATATCACCTGATAACGCATTTTGCATCATCATTATACCTGGGATAATGTGGGGCAAAGACCACATGAACCACAATACTGATATAATTCTTGTTACTGCGATGGGCTTATACATAATATATACCCCTTCTTGATGACTTAGGTTTTCTCAAAATTCTCTTGTCCGTATTTTACGTTAAAAAAGATAGAATAAAGAACAGGAACAATGATCAGAGTTAAAAGTGTTGCGAAGAGCAGCCCGAAAATGATTGAAACAGCCATTGTCTCAAACATTGGGTCGTGACTAATCCAAAGCGGCAACATCCCGCCCACAGTTGTACAAGTCGTCAGCATGATGGGGCGCAGACGCTGCTGACATGCTTCAATGACTGCTTCTGGAGCCTCTCGTCCATTTTGCTCTCGCTCAATATTGATACGATCAATCAAAACAATCGCGTTATTGATGATAATACCTGCCAGGGAAATGATCCCGAGAATGGTCATGAACCCGAAGATGCTATCGGCAACGATCAAACCGAAGGTCACACCTACAAGTCCCAATGGGATCGTACAAAGAATAATCATGGTTTTCCGCACTGAGTTAAATTGCGCAACCAGAAGCAAGAAAATGAGCATGCCGGATATAGGAAGCTTTTCTCTTATAGAGGCATTAGCATCTGAAGAAGTTTCAAGCTCCCCGCCCATTTCAAAAGAATACCCAGCTGGCCAAGATTTGGACTGCTCTTCCAGCCAAGGTAAAAATTCATTTGATACTTCTGTAGCAGTAACTCCTGGTAGATGAAGCGTGCGAACAGTAATCGTCGGTGTACGGTCACGGCGTTTAATAATCGCATTCTCCCAAACCAGGTTCACGTCAGCGACCTGCTTTAGCGGTACAGACTTATCGCTGCCTTGAGCATACACAACTAACCCATCTAGCTTATTCAAATTTTGTCGGTCAGCGGAAACAGAGCGAAGTTCGACAGGTATTACATCATTACCTTCACGGTATTCAGTCATTTGCAGGCCTGAAAGCCCTGTATTCAATGAAAGGGCAACATCAGAGTTTGTAACACCGGCACGGCGTGCACGGTCTTGGTCAACATCAATCACAAGTTTTTTACGCTTTGGACCCCAATCATCGTTTACATCACGGACACCGGAGATAGAAAGGAGCTTTTCTTTTACGGGAGCTATAAGCTCATAGAGCTTATCAATATCGTCGCCCGTAATCCGCACCTCAATGGGGTAATCAATCGGTGTGCCGTTCTCCATCTTGCGGAGCTTTACTTCCATATCGGGGTATTTTGCTGCGGCGTAGGCTGTTACATCATCGACAATCGCAGGAATGGCATCATCACTCGTCGTATTAATGATCATGGCACCAATATGTGTATCTTCCTGATCTGGATTAATCGCCAAAACATAGCGCGGTGTACCTACACCGATAAAAGTCAGGAAATCAACTACGCCCTCTTTCTCAATCTCACCGTTAGCAATTTGGCCCTTATGCTGCTCTAGCATGTAACGTTCAATATCCTTAATGATCTCTTCCGTGACAGCAATATCTGTACCACGTGGCATATTAAATTTGGCGTTGATCAAGGGGTCTTCGCGTTCAGGAATAAAGACTTGGGGAACAATACTGAGCGCCTGAATAGCAACAAAAAACAGGCCAATGGCAACGGCAATAGGAATAATTTTAAATCTCAGAGACGGGAAGAGAAGCACGCGGTAAATTTTATACATCAGCCCAGCATATGTATCTTTCTCAGATTCTGTTTCACCCGTTTTGGCTTTAATCTTCATAATAAAGATTGTCATGATGGGAATAAACGTCATCGCCATCACCCAAGATGCGATCAAAGCTATCGATACCACTTTGAAAATATCAGCAGTGTATTCACCAACAGCAGACTCAGCCAGGAAAATCGCAAGAAAAGCAGAGCACGTTGTTAAGGAGGAAATGAGGAGTGGGATTGCCATCTCATTCCCAGCCCGAATCGCAGCCGTATATTTATCTTCGCCGTTTTCGCGGCGTATCATGATACCTTCTGCCATAACAATCGCGTTATCAACCAGCAAGCCGAGTGCGATGATCAAGGCTGCAAGAGAGATTTGGTTCACTGTAATCCCGAAATAAGTCATACAAACAAACGTAATCACAATTGTTGTTGGGATGAGGGAAGCAACAATAATGCCTGTTCGAAAACCTAAAAACAGAAACATCACAGCCGCGACAATCGCGACGGCTTGAATGAGGTTGGACATGAAAGCATTAACCGAATTTTCAACCAGTTTTGGCTGAGAGAAAACTTTTGTAAGACTAATTCCATGCGGATATGCGGCTTCAATCTGTGGGATATTCGCATCAAGCTCTTCATTCAGAACCAGAATATCACCACCTTCTTTTAAAGAGATCGCCAAAACGAGCGTGTCTTCACCGCTATATCGGGTCATCGACTCTTTAGGCTCCACATAAGCGCGGGTGATTTGCGCTATATCAGAGAGATAAACAACCCCTCCACCTGGCACCTGAAGTACTGTACGGCCTAAATCTTCAACGCTTTCAAAGTTTCCAGTGGGCTCTAGAACGATGCGTTCCTGACCAAGACGAATATCACCACCGCTTTCCAGGATATTCGCACCGGCAAGAGAGTTACTTAAGCTTGTCGGGGAAATCCCAAGTTCCTGAAGCCGCGCGCCATTATATTCCACATAGACAACTTCGTCCTGTTCACCATGGATTTCGACTTTAGCAACATTATCGAGCGAAAGAATATCATTGCGAATTTCATCTGCGATAGTTTTAAGCTCAGCAGGAGAAAAGCCTTCACCCCTTAGAGCGTAAAGAATACCGAACACATCACCATATTCATCATTGATGTTTGGTGTCAGTGCACCGCTAGGTAACCCTCCGCTATCAACTAGATCATCGACTTTACGGCGCACCTTATCAAAGAGGGGCCGCATATCCTTATATTTTTCCTGAAAGGACACTGTAATAATTGAAACACCATTTCGAGATTTACTTGTAATGTTATCCAGTTCCGGAATTTCCTGTAGAACCTCTTCAAGCGGATCTGTAACAAGCTGTTCTACGCGCGCTGGGTTTGCACCCGGAAATGCTGTGCTAATCAGAACGTTACGAATGATAAAGCCGGGATCTTGTTGTTTCGGCAGGCTGAAATAGCTGGAAATTCCTGTAAATGCCAAGAGCAATACAATAACAAGGACAGTAACGTTATTTTGAATAGCAAAAGCCGTCAGGCCTTTACTATTTTTGATTACATTTTTCTCCTGTTCGCCAGTGTCCTCAGTCATTACTCAGACACCTTAACTTCCATTCCGTCCCGCAGCACAGAAACGCCAGCCGTCACAACGCGCATGCCAGGCTTAATACCTTGAAGAATTTCAATGCCGTTTTGCTGAATTTCACCAATTTGAACGGGTACCCGCTTCACCATGGCGCGATTTCCGCTTGTTGGTTCAACGGTAAAGACAAAGCGCCCATTCTGATCTTCCCCAATAGCAAAAGCCGGAAGAACAGGAGCTGCCTGTTTACCATTGATGCGCGTATCAATAGCAAACGTAACGTCTGCGGAAAGCCCAGCCTTCAAATCATACGCATCAGATTCAGTCAAAACGACTGTGACTGGGAAAGTCGTTCCGCCTGCAACAGATGAAACACCGACTTCAAAAACTTTCCCCTTAAATACTTTATCCGCAATAGCTGGGAAACTGACACTAACGAGCATGTCTTTTTTAATGTTTGAAATGATGCTTTCGGGGATATCAATTTTAACTTCAAGTTGATCACCACAAGTCGCAAAGAAAATCTGAGTTCCTTGTGCTACATTTTCGCCCTCATCCGCATCGACGGAAGCGATTGCACAATCATCTTCAGCCTTTAGCTTTGTATAAGACAAATCAAGACGGGCAATTTCCAGAGACTTTCTAACAGATTGAACAGAAGCTGCCGCAGAGTCAGATGCTGTACGCGCATTATCTAAATCGCTACGAGAACTATTGCCCGCTTCATAAAGTTTCTTGGTACGATCATAATCAGCCTTGGCATTGCGGAATTCTGATTGCGCTTCTGTCAGAGATGCTTGTGCTTTTTGTGCCTCAAGCGAATAAGAAGATGTATCGAGTGTCGCAAGCACATCGCCTTTTGTGATTTTATCGCCGACTTCAACGGCAATGTCTTCTATGGTTCCAGAAACTTTAAAACTGAGCGAGGTTTCTTGAGATGCATGAAGCGTCCCGGAAAAGCTTCGTTCAAAAACACCGGTTCCGCTGTCCACAACGATACTGCGCACCTGTCGCAGAGGTGCCTCTAATTCTGTTGCTTGCTCTTCACCACAGCCAGAAAGAAATAAGGAGGCAGCCAAACAAACAGCACAAAAGCTTTTCCTATATTTATTCATCATTGGTTGTCTCATCCCTTGTTTTGTTGTTCGTTACTCGAGAAATCAAATCATCTGAAAACTCTATACGCTGCGCATCGGTTAAAAAGAAATCATACGCCCCGATAGCACGCTGCAAATTCATCAGATCAATCAAAAAGGCATAAACTGAATTTAAAGACGCCTCGCGTGCATCAATGAGAGCATCCTGTGCATCCAGAACGTCCGTGATATTCCTAGCCCCTTGAGCATATGAGTCTTTGACCAGCTCATAGTTTTTTTCTGCGGCCTGTTCGGATGTTTTTGCAAGCGGTATCGAGTTATAAGACGCATGCGCAGCTTCCATCGTATTGCGGACATCCTGTTCGATTTGATTTTTTGTATCTTTAAGATTTGTTTCTAACTGACGAACGGATAAACGACTTTGTGCCTGACGCGCATAACGCGCTCCACCCTCATAAAGCGGGAGCGAAAGCTCTATTCCGACGCGCCAATCATCATCAGCCTCAATGCCACCTGCTGCTCGATCTTCATCAAAATTGTTCGTATACTCACTTGTGAGATTTAAGTCTGGAAGCCAATAAGCACGCCTATCACTTTCAAGTTGGCGTTTGCTGGCTGAAATATTCGCTTCTGTTTTCTTGAGCTCTGGTGCGTGCTCCAAACCAATATCAACGAAGAAATCCGTCAAGGCCTCAAGGTCATAAATATTTTTTATGAGATCCGGTATGCGTTTATCACTAATGAGTAAGTCGGGATTATCGAGTGTCTCAACGGTCGTTGTAAACTCCTCATTAATGGGCCTGTTCAAGATCTGATTGAGCTGCTGCCTTTGTTGCTCATAGCTGGATTTGGCATTCAGAACGGCCTGCTTAGCATTCGCGAGTTCACTTTCCCATCGGTAGAGATCCGAAGCGTTTTGGGTCCCGACATCAACCCGGTTCTGTGCGAGACGAAAGTTTTCACGCGTAATATCTAAATTGTAACGCTCTTGTTCTAGAGAGGTTTTTTCCCGCAAAACGTTTAGATATGAATTGACTGCTGCTTGTGTAATATCAAGTTCAATCTCTTTTACCAGCTCTCTCTCAGAAAGTGCCGAGTATTTTTGAATCGCAAAAGCAGCCCATAATTCTTCTGAAAACAAAGACTGTGTTAGAGTTAAAGATCCATCCGTGGAACTTTCAGCGAGTTGGCCTGAACGTGTTGTATCCGTCTCTTTGCGTGTTGAATACTCAACTGAAGACCCTATTTGCGGCAATAATGCGCCCCGAACTTCCCGAACAGACTGGCCAGCGCTTTCAGCCTGCAAACGTTGTGCAGCTAAAGACAGGTTTTGTTTAACCGCCTCTCTAGCAACTTGCGTCAATGAATATTCTTTACCCGCATTTTCTGGAAGTTCATTAATCAATAGAGCTTCGCTGAGAACGTCAAAACTCGGAGCTACGCGAATTTGGCGAGAGGTTGCCATGTTGATCATTAGACGATTTGATGTTTCAAAGAAAACAGGAAGATCAGAAGCGGACTCCCCTCGTAAAACCTCCTCAATATTCAGTGCCGTTCGTCTTGCAAGCTTTTCTGTATCTGTCGTTGGGCTGTTTGTGGCCAAAGCACCCATTCGCACATAATCTTCACCCGATAACGAGAAGCTGACAAGGTTTCGCTCATTAACGGCGTTAATCAGAACTTGTGCTTGAGCTTTAGTAGCATTTGATAAAAAACCATACAAAACAGCATCTGTTTCAGCAGGAAGCGCTGCTACAAAAGCCTGTGGATCTCCTGAAAATGGCTTAATAGTGAGCATTACGCCTGCTCTTTTGGCTTGCACTTTTATATCCGCAATCATGTCCGGATTGATACTTTGTGCAATCCGTGGATCAGGAATCAAAACAGCGTTTTTAAAGGATGCAACGTTTTTAAGAGAATTCAATTCCTGCTCAAAGTCAAAATTGAATGTGAGGTAATTCAGGTTTTTCTTACCACTACTTTGGTCATTAAGCGGAAGGCCTGTTAACCGGCCATTGAAAACATAAGGTAAGAATGTTGGTTTGGAAAAAGATGGAGTTCTTCCAAGATGCTGATTAGCGGCAACATCTAAAACAACAACAATATCATTCTTGGGATCGGCATAGGCTTGCTTGAGAAGCGTTTCTGCTTGATCGGGAGGCGCATCAGCGTCAATAGCGTAAGTAACAAAATTGACATCACGATTGCCCTCAAACAAATCATCGATTTCATCTTTAAAGAGCTTGTTTTGATTTACAATCTGATCTTGTTCAGAATTAGTTTCAATAACAGCAATGTTCAGCGAAGTATGATGTGCGTAGGCGTGTGTACATGCGAGAAACATTGAAACACTCAGCAAGGCTAGAGTGAGTATTCTGGCGCTACACTGATTAAGCTTTTTAAATGCTTGATAGCGCATATGTTTAGGTCTCCATTTAACTACAAATTTTTCTTGCTGATATGCATGAATAAGAACATAGTTTATTGCATTAATGTTGTAAATGACCTTATTTTGTACACATACCGTGCATTTTTGTAATAAACAGCTAATTTAATGACAATTGGGAAGAGATAAAAACAGCTTACAAAGTAGCGACTTTAGGAACAGTAAGCGCTGCCTCTGATGCTTTGGGTGTGCACCGCGCAACAGTTATTCGCCATATTGATTCACTCGAAGGCAAATTAGGACAAAAGCTCTTCATTCGTCACACGAGCGGCTATACACCTACAGAATCATGCAAAGAAATCACGCGTGTCGTTAAGGTTACAGATGATCAGTTTACGTCTTTATCGAACAAGCTACACGGTCAAAAAGAACGATTATCCGGTGAATTAGTCATCAGCTCACCTGAATTTGTCTCTCCATTGATTATGCCGGCTCTTTCCAAGTTTCAAAATGAAAATCCCGGTATAAAAACAAAATATTTGATGTCTAATGAAATACTAAAACTCGAATATGGAGAAACACATTTAGCATTGATGCCTGGACCCATTCCCGCAGAACCTGACAACATCGTTATTCCTTTTTACAATTACACCGTAGGTTTATATGCAAGCCCTTCATATTCAGAAAAGCACGGTTTACCTGCCAATACTGATGCATTTAAAAATCACTATTTTATAGAACGCGGTCATGAAGAGATATGCAGCCCATTTGAGAAATGGCTTCGTGATCATGTGCCTGAAGAACAATTTGTTTTTAGGAGCTTAAGCCCTCTCGTCCTGCATATGGCCGTTATAAACGGCATTGGTATCGGCTTTATACCACCCTACAAAGCACGCCAATACCCTGAGCTGATAGAAGTCTTGCCTAAAATGGAAGAGTGGTCTGTTCCTATTTCATTGGTAACGCACAAAGACATGCACAATACCGAGAAAGTACAGAAGCTAATTCAAATTTTGAAGGCTCAGTAAATTTCGAAAAATCACAAATATCGAAAAAATGACATAGATAATGATGATTAACTCAAAGCCTTCGGAGAAATAACCTGAAGTGTTCACCAGTAAAACCCATTTAAAACAGGCTTTTAATTAGGGCAATGCCATACATGGTACAATACTGGCACAGTTAAACATCAAAACTGCTGTTTAAAGCCGCTTGTGTTTTGTTGTGATGTGTTGTCTTGAAATGTGCCACGGAGAGGTCTGATCCTCTGTAATTGGTTGCGAGAGTAGGATTTGAACCTGCGACCTTCAGGTTATGAGCTAGATAGAACTTAGGTTAAACTATTGAAATATATTGATTATTTGCGGCCTAAACCACTTATATGTAAATAATTTTGACGATAGAGCCAAAATCTAATCATTTTATATTCACAACTTTATTGCATGTTGAATGCAATAATAAGATTTTTTCTAATTCATAATT
>JBCCLQ010000033.1:0-13216 GCA_039026795.1 Pseudomonadota bacterium | reverse complement strand
TTCCTGCCTATGCTCAAGAGCGCATATCCGAAATTCGGGTTGATGGTGCTCAACGTATTGATCCGGCCACAGTTCTAACGTATTTGGATCTTCGTCCCGGTGATACTGTGACACAGGATCAGCTTGATGATTCACTTAAAGGGCTTTTCTCAACAGGTTTGTTTGCCGATGTCATTTTGCGTCTGGATCGCGGTGTTCTGGCTGTTGAAGTCATAGAAAATCCGGTGATCAATGAAGTAGCCTTTGAAGGTAACGATCAACTTGAAGATTCTGAACTTCAGGCCGAAATTGTTATGCGTGCGCGGCAGGTTTTCACACGTCAAAAGGTGCAAAACGACGTAACCCGACTTTATGAAATCTATCGCCGTAGCGGACGTTTTGCCGCGAATATTGAGCCTAAAGTGATTGAATTGGATCAAAATCGTGTTGACCTGGTCTTCGAAATCGATGAAGGCATGATCACGACTATTGAAGGCGTAAAGTTTGTCGGTAATCGTGCCTTTGACGATGATCGTTTGCGCAGCGAAATCAGTTCAAAAGAAGAGCGCTGGTACAGATTCTTCGCTTCTGATGATCGCTATGACCCCGATCGTGTGGCCTTTGATGAAGAGTTGCTACGCCAGTTCTATCTGCGTGAAGGGTATGCTGATTTTCGTGTTATTTCCGCGAATGCCGAGCTGACCCCTGACCAAGAAAATTTCTTCCTAACTTTTACAGTGGAGGAAGGGGAGCGTTATAAAGTTGGTCAAATTGGTATTGATTCAGATCTGCCCGGTTTCGACAGTAGCGCGCTTGTTGATAGCATCACGATTTTACCCGGTGAGTGGTATAATGCTGACGAGGTGGATAAGAGTGCGGATGCGATGACTGATAGTCTTGGCGATTTACAGTATGCTTTTGTGAGTGTGCGTCCTGACTTGGATCGTGACCGTGATACCCAATCCATAGATGTGACTTTCCGTATAGGTGAATCTCCTCGTGTATTTGTAGAGCGTATTGACATTCATGGTAACGTTCGCACTTTGGACAAGGTTGTTCGCCGCGAAATGTTGTTGGTTGAAGGGGATCCATTCAGCCGCACAAAATTGGCACGTTCAGAGCAACAAATTCGAGATCTGGGCTTTTTTGAGAATGTTATAGTGAAAAACATTCCCGGATCGGCTCCTGATAAAACTGTCATTGATATTGAAGTGACAGAACAATCAACCGGTGAACTTTCAATTGGTGCGGGATTCTCGACAGCAGATGGTCCTTTGGCGGATTTACGCATTCGTGAGCGTAACCTTCTTGGTAAAGGTCAAGATCTATTGTTTGCAACAACAATTGCTGGTGAACGTACTCAATTCGATGTGTCATTCACAGAGCCATATTTTTTAGATCGTGACCTTTCTGCAGGTGTTGATGCGTTTCGTGTTACACGAGACCAGCAAGATGAAAGTTCCTTTGATCAGGAACGAACTGGAGGTGCTCTGCGCATAGGATATCCGTTGTCGGATAAATGGCGTCAAACACTACGCTATCGCTATGAGCGCAATGAGATCACCGATGTTGATAATGATGCGTCCCGTTTCATTCAGGATCAAGAAGGCGAGCGCAATACATCAGCTATATCGCAGCGTCTTGTTTATGATGACCGTGACAGTATTCTTTTCCCTACTGAAGGTCTTTACTCATGGTTTGACACTGAATTGGCTGGCCTTGGGGGCGACGCAGAATATATTTCGGGGAAACTGGGTTCATCTTATCACTACCCTATTTATGAGCGTAGCGTTATTCTTCAAATCCTTGGTGAAGTTGGTGCAATTGAAGGTTTACGGGATGAGGAAGTTAAGATTAATGAGCGTTATTTCTTAGGCGGCGATACTTTGCGGGGGTTTGAACGTGCAGGTGTTGGTCCTCGTGATACCACAACAGATGATTCTCTAGGTGGTAACTATTTCTATCGCGGTTCTGCTGAATTAACATTTCCTGTCGGATTGCCAGAAGAGTTGGGTGTTGCAGGTCATGCGTTTTCTGACTTTGGTTCGTTGTTTGAGCTGGATGATAATGGCCCTGAAGTTGCTGATGAAAGTTCCATCCGCGTATCAGCTGGTGCAGGTATATCCTGGCGTTCACCACTTGGACCTATCCGTGTGGACGTTGCTGTGCCTATCCAGGAGGAAGATTTTGACGAGGATGAAATTTTCCGCTTTAGCTTTGGAACGCGTTTTTAATAGAAAATCTCTAATATGATTATGATATCCCGTTTCTTTTTATGTGCAGTGGCGGTTTTGCTTATCGGCATTACTCCATCTTTTGCCGAAGGTGCACAAGGTTATGCCGTGGTCAATGTCGATCGCGTCATGATGACGTCGAAAGCCGCCAAGAGTATTGAAAAGCAGCTGAAATCCAAATCAGAAGAATATTCCAAAGAGTTTTCCAAACATGAGCGTGAGCTTCGTCAATCACAAGAAAAATTGATCGAAGAAAACCGGGCATTAGGTCAAGATGCATCTGAAAGCAAAGTCAAAAACTTTGAGAATAAGCGTAAAGATTTCGAGAAAAAAATGCTGGAAACACAACAATTATTCCAAAAGCGTCGTAGTAGCTTAAGCAAGGCTGTGAATGTCGCAAATACAAAACTGCAAAAAGAAATGTTTCAGACAGTCGCTGACATTGCCGAAGAAGAACAATACCGGATTGTTTTTGATCGTAAGAGTGTCGTGATTGTTGAGGAAGCTCTGGACATCACGGATCGTGTCATCAAGGATCTGGATAAAACAATTCCTGAAATCAAACTGGACATCAAAAAGTAGGGTAGTGCAATGGCAGATCCTCGCTTCTTTAAACGCTCAGGCCCTTTTACACTCCATGAATTGGCTGAGTTATCAGGGGCGGAATTGCATGAAGCAGCTGATGCCGAGCTAAAGATTGAAGATGTTGCTCCGCTCGATCAGGCAGAAGAAAAGCACATTACTTTCCTGGATAATGTGCGATATAAAAATCAGCTTGGTGAAACACAGGCTGCAGCCTGTGTGTTGGATGCCAAGATGGTCGATAACGCACCCGAGGGTTTGAATCTTCTAATTTCACCAAATCCTTATAAGAGCTATGCGCTGATTGCTCAGGCTTTTTACCCGCAAACGCAGGATAAAGGTCATATATCGCCGCATGCCATGATTGATCCAACGGCTGACATTCACGAAACTGCGACCATTGAAGCAGGGGCAGTGATTGGGCCTTCGGTTGTCATTGGTGCGCATACAATTGTTAGGGCAAATGCCACGATCTCTCATGCTCTTATTGGAGATCATGTTCATATTTATCCCGGGGCTTGTATCGGTCAAGATGGCTTTGGTTTTGCTATTGATCCGGCAAGACATGTCAAAGTACCGCAACTGGGTCGCGTCATTATTGGTGATCATGTTGAAGTTGGATCCAACACAACGATTGATCGTGGTGCTGGTCCGGACACTGTAATAGGGGCAGGAACATGGATCGATAATCAGGTACAGATCGCGCATAATGTAAAAATAGGTAAAGGATGTGTGCTTGTTGCTCAATGCGGAATAGCAGGCAGCACGGTTTTGGACGATTATGTCGTTGTTGCTGCGAAAGTTGGGGTCGCGGGGCATTTGCATATAGGTACGGGCGCAAAAATAGGGGCAATGTCTGGTGTTATGCGCGATGTTGGGCCAGGTGAAGAGGTTTTAGGACAGCCTGCTATTCCATCAAAGGAATTTATGCGCCAGATCGCGACGATAAAGAAGCTGTCAAAAAAGCAATAAGAATTGACGAGCGCCCGAATAATCGAATAAAAACATACATATAGTATTGAAACGAAAGACATTATGACCGAAACAGACGACACAATGGATATTCGCGAAATTATGACGATGATACCGCATCGTTATCCGATCCTTTTGGTGGACCGCCTTTTGGAATGTGAAGTTGGTGAATATGCTGTTGGTTTGAAAAATGTCACGATGAACGAGCCGCATTTTCAGGGACATTTTCCCGGCGTGCCGGTTATGCCAGGTGTTCTGATTATCGAAGCCATGGCGCAAACATCAGCCATTTTGGTTGTGAAGACGTTAGGTGAAGAAGCACAAGGCAAGGTCGTATATTTCATGTCGATTGATGATTGTCGTTTTCGCAAACCTGTTGTGCCGGGTGACAGTCTTCATATCCACGTGCAAAAAATTCAGGCCAGACGCAATGTCTGGAAATTTAAGGGCGAAGCCAAAATTGGTGATCAGGTTTGCGCTGAGGCAACATTTGCTGCCATGATTATGGACGAAAAAGCCGACGTGTAGTCACTTCCTTTTCCTTTTTCAGTGCGTCGCTGTACTCCTAAAGTAGGTTACTACTCGTCGTCATTTGCCCCTTAAAAAAAATAAAAAACAAGCGACTCATTTTAAGTATATTGCTGTAACACTCTGCAAAAAGACGTGATTTGCGAAAATGCGCATGAATAGGGCATTTTCATCATGTATAAAGGAGTATTATGTCTGCTGAAATCCATCAAACCGCCATTATAGAACAAGGTGCAGAGTTAGGGGCAAACGTCACTGTGGGGCCATACAGCGTCGTGGGCGCTCACGTAAAGCTACATGATGGCGTAACGCTGAAATCCCATGTTGTGATGGATGGCATGACAACTGTAGGTGAAAACACTGTCATCTATCCGTTTTCATCCATTGGGCAAGCGCCGCAGGACTTGAAATATAAAGGTGAACCGTCCGAGTTGATCATTGGAAAAAACAACACAATCCGCGAACATGTGACCATGAATACAGGCACCGAAGGCGGTGGCATGAAAACAATCGTTGGTGATAATGGTCTGTTTATGGTGGGAATCCATGTTGCGCATGACTGTATTGTCGGTAATAACGTGATTATGGCGAATAATGCCACTTTGGCGGGCCATGTGGTTGTCGGAAATTATGTTCTCATTGGCGGGCTGGCAGCGGTCCACCAATTTATTCGCATTGGCGATTACGCTGTTATAGGTGGTATGTCTGCGTTGGGTAAGGATGTTATTCCCTTTGGTTTGGTGAAGGGTGAGCGTGCCTATCTGGATGGGCTTAATCTGACAGGCCTTGAACGTGGTGGCTTCGAACGTGATCAAATCCGTACACTCCAAAAAGTTTATAATCAGATTTTTGCGGATGAAGGCACTTTGGATGAACGTATTGAGCAGGTATCCAAAGAATACGCAGATAATGATACCGTGAAGCAAATTATCGAGTTCGCCCGTAACAAAGACAAATTCCCGCTATGCCAGCCGAAGCCGCGCAAAGCCGCCTAAAATCCATTCAAACATTGGGTATTGTTGCCGGAGGAGGAACACTTCCCGGTATTCTGGCGAGCGCGTGTGAGCAACAAGGCGTGCAGCCATTCATTGTCGGGATAGACGGGCAGGTTAACCCTGAAACCTTAAAAGGGCGCAATCATGTGGTTTATCGTTTGGGGCTGGCCGGTAAGATGATAGACAGTTTGAAGGCCAATAATGCTTATGATTTGGTTTTGATTGGTTCAGTCAAACGCCCGAAACTTTTTTCATTATTTCCGGATATGAAAACGGCCGGTTTTTTTGCGCGTCTTGGCCTGAAAGCGATTGGTGACAATGATATGCTTGTCGCAGTACGCAAAGAGCTGGAAAAGGATGGTTTCACGATTCATGGCGTGCATGAGTTTGTGCAGGAATTATTGGCTCCAGCAGGCGTGTTGTCCAAAAGAGAGCCGACTGAAGGGGAAAAATCAGATATTGAGTTGGGCATACAGGAATCTCAGGAACTCGGGCGTCAGGATATTGGGCAGGCTGTGATTGTAAAAAATGGTGACGTCATTGATCGTGAAGATGCAAGCGGAACAGATGCGATGATTAAGCGCATTGCGAAGTTGAACCAAAATGGTGGCGTGTTGGTTAAAACCTGTAAACCGCAACAGGATAAAAATCTGGATTTACCGACGATTGGGCCAGATACGGTTCAACGCTGTGCTGACGCAGGCATTCAGGGCATCGTCATTCATGCTGGCAAAAGCCTTGTGACCAACCAGGATGCGGTTCGTACTCTGGCCGATGATTTGAATATATTTGTGGTCGGAGCTGAGGTCGCATAAATGAGTGCTTTAAAAAAGGTTTACATCATTGCGGGTGAGGCATCTGGTGACCGTTTGGGAGCGCAGGCTATGGCCGAATTGAAGGCTGCGTATCCTGACGTACAGTTTTTCGGCATAGGCGGTCCGATGATGAGTGAGCAGGGTTTGGAAAGCCTGTTTCCCATGGAGGAATTATCCATTATGGGCTTCATCGAGATTGCGCCAAATCTTATATCTATTCTTAAAAGAATAAAACAAACCATTCAGAACATTGAAGAAATAAACCCTGATTTGATTCTGACAATTGATTCCCCTGATTTTTGCTTTCGGGTCGCAAAAGGGGTTCATAAGAACGGCAAAACAAACGCAAAACTGGTGCATTATGTGGCGCCAACGGTCTGGGCCTGGCGGGAAGGGCGTGCGAAGAAGATTGCAGGCTTTCTGGATGGAATATTGTGTCTTTTGCCGTTTGAGCCATCTTATTTTGAAAAAGAAGGTCTCAAAGCGAACTTCGTTGGGCATCCCGTGATGCAAAGCGGGATTTTAAACGCGGACGGCTCTGTTTTTCGGGAAGAGGCCGGTATTGCCCAGAATGAAAAGACGTTAGGTGTTTTTTTAGGTAGCAGGCGAGCGGAAATTAAACGCCTTGGGCCTGTCATTCGCGATGCTTTATTTGAATTGGCGGATGAGCGTGAGAAGTTGCATTTGATCGTCCCGACCTTACCGCATTTAAAAGATCAGGTTTTCAAATGTTTGAAGGATTATCCTGGGCCACTACACATCACAGTGCGTCCGGATTTGAAGTGGCATGCGTTTAAGGCTTGTGACGCTGCAATAGCCGTGTCAGGCACGGTTGGTTTGGAGCTTGCGATTGCCAATGTACCACATTTGATTGCGTTCAATATGACACCGATGACATGGGAAATCGTAAAGCGTGTGGTAAAGGTGCGTCATGCGCATCTGGCCAACATTCTAATGGATGATGATGTTGTGCCGGAATTTATTCAGCCGAACTGCAAAGTCAATTTGATCGCTGAAAAAGCCCATGAATTACTGAATGATTCAGCGATGCAAGACCAGCAACGGTCTCACTTCCAAACTGTACGTGACAAGATATCACCGCAATCCAAAACAGCGATCAGCGATTTTGTAGATGAAATCCTCTAACGCTTATCAATCGGCGTGTAAGGACGTTCTGCTGCGCCTGTGTAGAGTTGACGTGGACGACCGATCTTCAGGCTTGGCTCTTCCATCATTTCTTTCCATTGTGATGTCCAGCCTACAGTTCGTGAGACTGCGAACAGCACAGTAAACATCTCAACAGGGAAGCCCATAGCTTTCAAAATAATGCCGGAATAGAAATCAACATTCGGGAAGAGTTTGCGTTCGGCAAAGTATTCATCTTCTAACGCAATGCGTTCAAGCTCCATTGCCAATTCAAGACGAGGATCATCTACACCCAGAAGATCCAGCACTTCATCACAGGACTCTTTCAACACTTGTGCGCGTGGATCATGATTTTTATAGACGCGGTGACCGAAACCCATGAGCCGGAACGGATCATCTTTGTTTTTGGCGCGTTCGATGAATTCAGGGATATTGTCTTTGTGCTCAATCTGATCAAGCATTTCCAAAACAGCTTGGTTGGCACCGCCATGGCTAGGGCCCCATAGAGAAGCAATACCGGCTGCGATACACGCAAACGGATTGGCTTGGGACGAACCGGCCAGACGTACTGTCGATGTTGATGCGTTTTGTTCGTGATCCGCGTGCAGGATCAAAATACGATCCATCGCCTTGGCCAGAACCGGGTTGACTTCATAAGCCTCTGCCGGAACTGCAAAACACATATACAGGAAGTTTTCGGGATAACTGAGATCATTGCGCGGATACATGAAGGGCTGACCCATCGCGTATTTCATGGTCATCGCTGCCAATGTCGGGATTTTAGCGATCAAACGATGCGCGGAAATTTCACGTTGTTTGGGATCAAAAATATCCAAAGAGTCATGATAGAAAGCAGACAGAGCACCGACCACGCCACACATAACAGCCATGGGGTGTGCATCACGACGGAAACCTCGATAAAAATAGTTCATCTGGTCATGCACCATCGTATGGTAAGTGATGTTATGATCGAACTCGGCGAGTTGATCAGCCGTCGGTAAATCGCCATAGAGCAAAAGGTAGCAAACTTCCATAAAGGAGCTTTTTGCGGCCAGTTCTTCGATTTTATAACCGCGATGCATCAGGATGCCTTTATCACCATCAATATATGTAATGCGGGATTTACAACTTCCGGTGGCTGTAAAGCTAGGGTCTAGCGTGAAGTGACCTGTTTGCGCATAGAGCTTGCGAATATCGATAGTGTGCGGGCCGTATGTCCCTTCAACTATCGGGAGCTTTGCACTTTCTCCTGTTTCATCATTGGTGAGAGTAAAAGCCTTTTCATCGCTCATTGCTTGTATCCTTCATGCGTTGATCGGTTATTTGAATCACGCATAAAGTGTATGCTGAAAGTGCGTCACTATCAACGCATTAGCCTGGGAAATGAGAGAGTGCAGCCTGAATACGCTTGAGCGTTTCATCTTTGCCTAAAATAGCGGCTGCTTCGAAAATGGCAGGCGATTTATCGCTACCAGTCAGCGCGGCACGCAGCGGCATTCCGATTTTACCGAGCTTTCCATCACGGATTTCTGCGGCCAATTTCTTACAGGCGCTCATAACACCATCGGGCGTGAAGTCATTCAATTGTGTGAAGGTTTCAACGGCCTTGCTTAAAACTTCCAGACCATCGCTATCCAGATTTTTCTGAGCGCCCTCATTGTATGTGCTCGGAGCCTGGTCATAAAAAGCAGCTTCCTGAGCAAATTGCACAAGCGTTTTGGATCGTTTTTTGAGCTCGTCTAATCCTTGGCTCATCCGTTCTATTGCAAGATCGGATGGAGGAGTGTCAAAAAACGGGTTTGCTGCCTCAATTAAATCTTTGGCGTCCATTTCCGAAATGTAATGAGCGTTCAGATTTTCCAGCTTCGCAAAGTCAAAATTCGCTGGGCTTTTTTGAATGCTATCGAGATTAAACCACTCAATTGCTTTATCGGTTGGGATGATTTCATCATCACCATGGCTCCAACCTAGACGTAACAAGTAATTACGCATGGCTTCGGGCAAATAACCCATATCGCGATATTCTTCGACGCTTTGCGCGCCATGGCGTTTGGAGAATTTCGATCCATCTGGTCCATGAATAAGCGGCAAGTGTCCGTAAGTTGGTTCTTTCCAACCCATGGCGCCATAAATCACATTTTGGCGGAAGGTGTTGTTCAAATGATCATCGCCGCGAATAACATGCGTAATATTCATATCGTGATCATCCACGACAACAGCGAGCATGTAAGTTGGTGTTCCGTCTGAGCGCAGAATGATAAAATCATCGAGCTGTTTGTTTTGCACCTCGACTTTTCCTTGCACCTGATCATCAATGACCTGCGATCCATCTAGTGGCGCTTTGATACGGATGACGGGATCAATGCCTTCGGGGGCTTCGGACTCATCCTTATCACGCCAGCGTCGATCGTAATAAGTTGGCAAGCCTTTAGCCTTTGCCTTTTCTCGCATCTCATCGAGCTCTTCGGGTGTACAATAGCACTTGTAAGCTTTACCTGCGGCCAAAAGCTCATGGGCAACATCAATGTGACGCTGACGATTGGCGAATTGGGATTCCGGCGTGTTATCGTAATCCAAACCTAGCCACTCCAGACCATTTAAAATGACTTGAACCGCTTCTTCGGAATAACGCTCACGGTCTGTGTCTTCGATACGCACTAAAAATTTGCCGCCCTGATTTTTGGAAAAAAGCCAGTTGAAAAGTGCCGTGCGTGCATTGCCAATATGCATAAAGCCGGTTGGGGAAGGTGGAAAGCGGGTCACAACGCTCATTTTTGTACTCTTCTCTTTATTACGAACCCTAGTTATAGTGAGCGAAATTCAAGACACAAGGAGTTTTGTTAATTTATGAGCGTAGCCGAGCGCTTTGGGCCGATTATGAATGTTATTTTACTGCAAAAGGATCGCCTGATTTTGTGGTGTCCTGTGATGTTTGCTGTCGGTGTCGGTATTTATTTTTCATTAAAGCATGAACCGAATTTGACGCTATCATGCATCTCTTTTGTTTTGTTTGCCTTTATGTGGGGAGCAGGTTGGAAAATCAAAGAATATAAGGCCTATGGGCATTTTCTGTGGCTCTTTGGTGGCGCGTTTTGTTTGATTTCTGCAGGGTTGGTGACGGCGCAACTCCGCACTCAGGCAGTTTACACGCCGATGTTGGAAAAGCGCATAGCTTATGCCGATGTTATCGGAACAATCGATTTTATTGAAACGCAGGAAGCGGGTCGAGGAAGCCGCATAATTTTCAAGGATGTCGAGATTGAAGAGCTATCGCTGTCCGATACGCCGCGTAAAATCCGTTTACTGGTGCGCAAGGATGAAGGTTTACGGGTCGGGGATCGTGTTTCTATGCTGGCAGGATTGAATCCGCCATCACCGCCCGTGTCACCTGGAGCGTTTGATTTTCAGCGATATGCCTATTTCAAAGGGCTAGGAGCAGTCGGTTTTGTCTATCGTGCACCGGAAGTTTTGGAACGTTCGGGTTCCGGAGCGTTTTTGAAATCATTGCAGGCCAAAATGGGGGAGAATATCCGGCAAGTGCTGGATTTTCCCGAAGCGGCCTTTGCCATGGCATTGATGACAGGACAGCGCGGAGCCATCACGGACGAAGATAAAAAGGCGATGCGGGATGCCGGCTTGGCTCATTTACTGGCTATTTCCGGCATGCATGTCGGCATGGTGGCAGGTGCGTTGTTTTTTGCATCGCGGTTGCTGATGGCTTTGTGGCCTGCCTTTGCGCTGAATTATCCGATTAAAAAGATCGCCGCTGTGATCGCGCTAATCGGTGTTATTTTTTATACGTTTTTGGTGGGTGCGAGTGTGCCGACACAGCGCGCACTGATGATGACCGGACTTGTGCTCATCGCCATTATGGTTGACCGATCGCCGTTATCGCTCAGGATTGTCGCAATTGCCGCCTTTGTCGTGTTGTTCATATCGCCGGAAAGCCTGATGAGTGTGAGCTTTCAAATGTCCTTCGCGGCTGTGATTGCTCTCATCAGCTTTTATGACGCCTTTCGGGATCAATGGGGATCGCTTTATGCCAATAGAGGACTTTTGAAGCGCATTGGTGTTTATGGCTTAGGGATTATTATAACCACCATTGTTGCTGAAATTGCGATTGCGCCGTTTGCGTTGTTTCATTTTCAACATCATTCGGTCTATGGGCTTTTGGGTAATCTGATGGCCGTGCCTGTTATGGCGTTTGTTGTGATGCCGATGTTGGTTTTGAGCGCCTGCCTGATGCCGTTGGGCCTCGACTTTATTCCATTGCATGTTGCGGGTTTTGGGATCGATTTGATGTTGAAGGCCGCTTACTGGACATCCGGTTTGGAAGGTTCTGTGTTCAATCCGCCGTCTTTTGATCCGAAGGCCTTACTTTTTGTGGTTATTGGTGGATTATTTTTGTGTTTTTGTGTCGATAAAGCGCGGCTGGCCTCCGTGCCGTTTTTTGTTATTGCGTTGATATTGACGTTTCAGACAAAACAACCGGATATTTTGGTATCGGATAAGGCCGATCTGATTGCTTTACGTGGAGAGGATAACAAACTGGTTGTATCGACGCGTCAGAAAAACAAATACGCCGTTGAAAACTGGTTGCGTATGAACGGCCAAGAAGGCGAAAAACCGGAACGTTGGCCATCTGAAGGAGCTATGGATGGTTTTGCATTGCAATGCGATGATGCGGGATGTCGTGGGGAATTGAAGGGCTACAAGATTGCCATAGCGCATGATCAGGGCGCGTGGCAGGAAGACTGTCGCTGGGCGGAGATTATGATTGCATCTATACCTGTTGATGATTGCGCCGCCCCATATACCGTTGACCGTTTTTCGGTGCACCGTGAAGGAGCACACAGCATTTATCTGGATGAGACTGTGACGATTAAAACCGTTGAACGGGAGCGGGGTGCCCGTTTATGGGCCGGATATTAGTGGTATGTGCGGAAAAGGCTAATTAGTTTGCCCTGAACACGCACACGGTCAGGATCGAGAACACGATCTTCATAATCATCATTTTCAGGAACAAGGATCACTTTGCCGCTGTCACGTTTGATGCGTTTTAAGGTCACTTCTTCACCATCGACAAGAGCCACAACAATTGTGCCATCTGGAGCATCATCACAGCGTTGAATAACGACTGTATCACCGTCATTAATGCCTGCTTTGATCATGGAATCACCATCGACTTCGAGGGCGTAATGTTCACCGCGCGCCAACATGCTGGCAGGGATATCGAGTTGGTTTGTTTCATCGCGAATAGCTTCAATTGGCGTACCGGCCGCAATACGACCATAGAGTGGAATACTTTGCATTGCAGCCATAGCGTATACATCGTTTGTGGCGCGTGTGTTATTCGCAGCCGTGCTATTATCCGATGTATCAGGGCTGTAACCTTCAGGGAGTTTTTTAACTTCTAAGGCACGGGCACGATGCGGTAAGCGCTCCAGATAACCACGTTCAACCAAAGCACTGACAAGTCGGTGGATTCCGGATTTGGATTGCAAGCCTAAAGCTTCACGCATTTCATCAAAAGAGGGGGCTATATCGCCGCCTTGCATGCGTTCATGAATAAAGAGAAGCAAATCCTTTTGCTTTTTAGTGAGCATTTTTTTGTCCTTCGTTTTAACCCTTGAATACGCTTTAAAAGGCGCAATGTTCACTTATGTTCTACCTTAGTTCTGGTTTCGTGTCAATTCTATCCCAATAAATTTTTGACGGCCAAGCCGATATCATCTTGTCTCATCAGGCTTTCGCCGACCAAAAAGGCCTGAAAACCATGGTCTTTCAAACGCATCAAATCATCATGGGAATAGATGCCGCTTTCGCCGACTTTCAAGACATTATCGGGAATATTGGTAGCCATATCGATTCCGTTTTGCAGATCAACCTCGAGCGTTTTCAAGTTGCGATTGTTCACACCGATCATGTCCGGATCGAGTTTTAAAGCACGGTCCAGCTCTTCGTT
>JBCCLQ010000032.1:0-13509 GCA_039026795.1 Pseudomonadota bacterium | reverse complement strand
GCTTATTATTCTTAAATCTAGGTATTTTAGGACCAGGCTTAATATCCACATTTATTGTGAGCGTATCACCGATTTTAAGACTACGTAGAAAAGTTGAAGCTTGCCCCGGCTTAATACCTTTTGGCTGTTGCTCCCCAAATAAAGCGCGATAAGCTGGACCATCGTCCTGTGTTACATTTAAACGGAAGCAATTTATACCTTTTCGCTGAATGCCAATTCGACCATCAACTGTATAAGTCTTGTTGCCGTGTTCTTTAGGTTGGAACTCGATAATATCCATAGGCGCTAAAACCTTTGGAAACAAACTCAACAAATCAAATATACTGTAATTGGCTTTGAGTATCTCTTTTAAAGATTCATCTACAAGAACGATTTTTAGATAACCAACGTTTAGTTTAATTGTGTCGTAGAATGGGCATAGATGATTATTTCGTGCAATGGCGGCATAAGCTTTGGACAGCATACACTCTAACAACTCGTCACTGGGAGAAGCATAATTTGGGCCTGCCTTCCCATTTACTGGGAGTAATAATTCTTCACCATCTCGTCCTTTGAGCAAACCCTTTAACTTGAATAACATTTGTGGAGATAAGGATGCTGGAATTCCAACGCCATCAGACGCACCAAATTCAAGACTCTCCGGTTTACGTAGAAATAGATCAACAACTTTTCCATCTTGATGCTTAATTACATCTATGACCTCAATATCACATGTCTGTTTTAATTCTATATTCATAGGTTTTTAATCAAGCATTAGAACACGGTTCGAGAATTTTCTCTTTTTGATCTTCTTCTATTGCCGCCGTAAGATACTCAGGCTCAACACCGTCTTCATTGATAGCTTTTTGAAAGTTCGGACAGGAGAATGAACCAAAATTTTTACATTTACGGCAAGAGGGAGTGGACTGTTCAACAAAAAATTGTGCTCTTTTTTTATCAGAGAGTTTCGTAACCATTACAGTCCCCCCTAGGCAGCTAGTCTATTTGATGTATATGCGTTAAAATCTGATACAACACCAAAGAATGATGTGATTTCTTGCTCACGCTCTATTGAGGGAAGGTCTCCGATTTCAATGTGCAGTATTTTTGCGACTTCATTTAGATTTATATGAAATTTTTCTTTCCGGTTATAAAGTTCATCGACAAGCTGCCTTGGCATTTCTATGTAGGCAAAATGATCTCTACATAATGAATCAATTGTAGGCACAAAAAATCGTACAGTTTCAGATTCTATGAGTTCCGGCCTTGGACAGAATTTTTTAAAACAGCAGGAACAATACCGAAGCGATAACTCTTCAACTGGTATATTGGTATTTACACGATGTATCATAATTTCCCCTTTTCACACATTCATTGCTTGATGAAATAGCTATTTAGAATTTCATCGTTCTAAAAGGGAGTCAATGATAATGATTATCAATACCATTGACTTGGGGATAGACAACAGGCAATGTTTCTTATAATTAGTGCTCTGAAAGGATTATTAAAAATGAAGTTTTCTACCTATGACGATTGGAAACATTGTATTACAGAACTATGTGATATTCCTCTTACACCTGATTACATTGAAAAGCGTATTGCTGAGCTCAATGATCAAAACAACCACCACACACATAAATTCATAGACGTATGGGGCGAGCCTCATTTACAAAAAGTCATTGGCTGGTTTGAGCAAGCAAGACAAGAATTCAAAGCATGAGCAAAGTACATCCTGTTGTTATTATTGGGGCCGGCCCAGCCGGAATTGGTATAGGGGCCCTCCTCGCACAATGTGCGATACCCGCATTCATTTTGGAACGTGGCCGCATAGGAGAAAGTTTTCATCGCTGGCCGAAAGAAACACGCTTTATCTCTCCCTCTTTTACTGGAAACTTTTTTGGATCCGTTGATTTGAATGCCGTGACACCGACAAGCTCTCCGGCTTTTGGTTTGCAAACAGAACACCCAACGGGCCGGCAATATGCACGATACCTTCAGGACGTTGTAGAGGTTCATAACCTAAGAGTCGAAGAAGAGGTTGAGGTTCAGGATTTTGAGGTTGGTGATGATAATATTATATCGCTTACAACAAACGAAGGTGAAGTCAAATGCCGTGCTCTTATATGGGCTGGTGGTGAGTTTCAAAACCCAAAAAAAATTCCGCACACGGTGCGCGTAAAGAAAGCCTATAAAGATTTTTCTAAAGGGCATCACGTCATTATTGGAGGAGCAGAAAGCGGTATAGAAGCTGCTTACCATTTGACCAAAAATGGTAGTACGGTAAGTGTTATTGACCCCACAGCACCGTGGGCTGAGCGCGTCAGTGACTCAAGCTATGGCCTTAGCCCTTATTCATTTGATCGTCTACGCTTAATAAACAAAACTGGAAAAGCTGAATTTATTGCGGAGTTTGCAGAAGAAATCACGAAAGATACTGTTCGTACAGAAAGCCATGTTTTTGATTTGGAAAACCCGGCAATAGATGCAACAGGATTTGACATCACCCAAAGCCTAGCCGGTAAACTTTTTGATTTTCCGAACGGTTATGCCGAACTGACAGATCGTGATGAAAGTACAAAATATAAGAATGTCTATCTGGTTGGACCAAATGTCCAACATGACAAAGCCATTTTTTGCTTCATCTATAAATATCGTCAACGTTTTGCAGTTGTTGTCAGTGAGATATTAAGCCGTTGGGGTGAAGTCAGCCCGGTTATCTCTGATTATGCAGAACTAGGATTTTTATTAGATGATTTAAGCTGTTGTGATGGAGACTGTGAGTGCTAAGCATATCATTAGAGAAAACTGCCGACTTTATGTCGGGGCGAGGCACTGCCTTTATTCTTATTGCCGCTATACTGCTTGGGTCGGGAATAGGTATCGTACTCCCTCAAGCTGAAAATATTTTTTCGAACTATACAGACTTTACAATTCTCGCGTTGGTTTTTTTGCTACTTTTTGATGTCCGCATTCAGGATTTTGTTGCGAGTATGAATAAGGTAGGCTTCATTATCGCGGCTCTCATTGCAAATTTTCTAATCATTCCCGCTCTGGGTTTTGCTATAGCCTCGTTATTTCTTTCCGCTCACCCACTCTTTTTTATCGGCCTTCTTATATATTTTATGGCGCCGTGCACTGACTGGTTCTTGGGATTTACGCGCATGGCTGATGGTAACACCGCATTGGGCGCAGCACTCCTGCCTATTAACTTGGTTATACAACTTTTACTATACCCTGTTTATCTGCATATTTTCGGGATAGACGCGATAGATGCTGGTGCAGATAATATTTTCCAAACCCTTTGGCAGTGGTTTCTTGTACCTTTACTTATGGCTTTTAGCTTACGTTTTTTTATTGAACGTACCATGGGCAAAAAACACTTAGAATTGATTCAAACGCTTACTTCGATAATGGTTCCTGTTTTTTTAGCAATCCTTGTATGGCAGATATCTGCAGCTAATGTAGGAACCTTGGCGTCACATGTCTCTATTGTCCCTTTGATCTTATCCAGTATTTTCTTATTTTTTATACTGACGTTCTTTTTAAGTGATTTTATATCCAAAATTATGAAACTCTCTTACGAAGATCGTGTATTGATGAAAATGACAACTGCAGCGCGGAACGCACCACTAATGTTGGCGATTACAATGGCTGTGATACCTAATCAACCCATTATTTATGCGGCCATTATTATTGGCATGCTGATCGAGCTTCCTCACCTAGTCGCTTTAAAAGTTATTTTGAAAACACAAAAAAATGCTAAAGTTATAAACGCATAAACACAGCGTAAGGAAATTGACATGCGCGGCATGTATTTGGTGCTTGGTTTTTTGTCACTTGGCTTGGGTATTATTGGGGTCGTCCTGCCTTTATTACCAACAACACCGTTTTTATTAGTTACTGCCTTTTGTTTTGCCCGCTCTTCAGAAAAGTTTCATAACTGGCTTTTGTCACACCCCTATTTTGGAAAAATAATTAAAGATTGGCGTGACCACGGAGCGATTAGTAAAAAATCTAAAATCTCTGCAATGCTCGTAATAATACTCACGATTCTTTTAAGCGTTGTTCTGCGGGCTTCGAAACCGATTTTAATTACTCAAGTCATTGTTTTGAGTATGTCTACACTATTTATTTTAACGCGCCCTAACGGCCCTAAAGAAACGGGCAAACAAATCGAGTGAATGGCAGTGCTTCCAGTCTGCCGCTAACTTTTCTCTATATTAGCCGAATTTACCAGAAATATAATCCTTAGTTTGTTCGTGCTCTGGATCACTAAATATTTTCTCTGTTTGTCCTGATTCTATAATGCGCCCAATATGGAAGAAAGCTGTATCATTAGAAACACGCTCTGCTTGCTGCATAGAATGCGTGATAATAACAATCGTGAACTTTTGTTTTAACTCAGCAATTAATTCTTCAATACGCGCTGTTGCGATAGGATCTAATGCTGAGCATGGCTCATCCATCAAAACAACTTCTGGCTTTGTTGCAATTGCACGGGCGATACATAGGCGCTGCTGCTGCCCTCCGGACAGCGATGTTCCGGGAGAAGATAGCCTACCCGCGCCGCTTTCTGCACTAATACCTCAAAACATGATCTGGTTGCCGCTCAGGAATTGGCCGGGCATGCAGATTTAGCCACTACACAGCGATATTTAAGGGCTTCAAACCCCCGTTTAAGACAGGCTGTAGAGGACATGGCGAATGAAAATCATATTGACGTTGAGCAAAAGTCGCTCAGAAAAGTCGCTCAGGTTGACAAA
Organism: Pseudomonadota bacterium; assembly: GCA_039026795.1. Classification (GTDB taxonomy): domain Bacteria; phylum Pseudomonadota; class Alphaproteobacteria; order Micavibrionales; family Micavibrionaceae; genus JAUHXT01. Next base: position 8,767 of record JBCCLQ010000032.1, on the reverse strand, counting down.
CTACTGAAAAGGAGGAAAAAGGCAACTCTCTGATAAACAAAGAGAAAATTGGTTGCGGGAGTAGGATTTGAACCTACGACCTTCAGGTTATGAGCCTGACGAGCTACCGGGCTGCTCCATCCCGCGCCACCAAGAAATATGGAAATTTAATTCCAATAAAGATAATGGGTTATAGCGCCACACCCTGCTTAAATCAAGGCAGTTTTCACATTATTCGGCAGTGGCCAGTGTCGGGGTCACCTGTATAATCAGGTTTTGACGCTGAGACGCAGGTTTTCCCTTGAACGCACTACCCAACATCGGGATATCTGCCAATAACGGAATGGTTGAAACCGGGTCCTTTTTCGGCTCTGATATAAGCGTCACCAGACGAACAGGACAATCAGCGGCCAGGACGGAATCAGGCAAGACGAATTTAGCGCCAATACCTTTTGCTCCTCCTGTTGCCGTGCCGAAACCGAGTATAGACCACGCTGCATTTTCCGGACCTTCATACCATGCGGCCAAGCGTTTTGTATTGCGACCAAAGCTGACCTCTTCGCCATGGCGATGTTCTACCAGTTGACCATCGCGCCAACGTTTGTAATCCCACCAGACTGTCAACTTCCAATCCTGATAGAGTTCAAAGATCATATATTCCTTAGGCAAATAAACATTCCCCGCTCCATCTTCCAACCATTGCGCATGGAATGTTCCTTTGCCGGGCGCATTTTGAATTTCAGAACTCACTGTCAATTCATTACCATTCAAAATACTGCGGAAACCGACTTCTGCGCCACCAGATGAAATATTTGTAAAGTCGGCACTACGCGTCGGGTCTCTAACTTCTTTTGGTTCGTTACTTTTAGAGCCGCCACCTCCGCCAAGAGATAGGCCTGAGCCGCCCAAAGCATTGTTCAAGGCGCCCATAGCAACACCCTTAGCCTGATCTTTCACAGCGTTGGTAAACTCCGCACCAGAACCGACTTCACTATTCGCACCAATTGTAATCGCTGGGACAGTGTCAGGAAACGCGCAAGCTTGCTTGCTTGCTGTGGCAGGTTTACAATTTTTTATACAGTCATTAAACGCATCTTCTGTTGCCTTAACCTGTTTGATGAGCGCAATTTTCTTGCCTTCCCATTCATTCATCCTTTCTTTCGCATATCGAATGTTTTGATCATACATACTGACTAGTTCATTAACCCGTTCAACGGCTTCTTTATCGCCCTTAATAGCCTTAAAGTTTTCATCTTCTAGTTTTTTTCTTTTTTCTTTTCGCAGGCGTCTTTCGGCAGCATGCTTCTCGGCCACACCTTCGTCTGTCATAGGCTTAGAACTCAAATCCCCATAATCCATAACGGCGTCTTCATCGACTTCATCCATATAGGGAAGACTTAGTTTGGGGCTTTCCGTAGCCTTCAACAGCTTCTTTTTACGTTCAGCATGCTCAATTACAGACCGTTCTAAATATATCATACCCAAGATCCATTTCATCTCTTCGGGATACGAATTGAGTTTATCTGCGAGAGCTTGGCATTTTGGGCAGGTTGTTTCGTATGGTCCATTAAATTGATACGGGAAGGGACTTTTGTCTCCGCCAAAACTCATATCGTCGACAATATGAGCTTGGTCTCCTGCACGGCAATGCTTCTGACATGCTGCGCCCTTATCATTCATCTCTTTTAAAAAATCTTCGGCTTCCGCTACACGTTTTCGCCATGTATTGACTTCGTCTTGTAAAACTTCACGCACCTCCATCATTTCGATTAGATTTTGCGCTGCCTTTGCCTCGGCCTCTGCTGATAATCCCTCAATCGGCCTATAACTGTATTGAGAATTATCTCTACCAGCTTTTTTAACGTCGTTATTGTATCGCTCCAACCTGTCTTCTGCATCAGCCAACCTATTTTTAGCACCCTTATGTTGGCTTTGAGCGTGCTTATATACGTCATATACACCCTTACACTGCGGGCATTCCTGGCTCTCTGCCTGAATAGACAAAGGCATAAAAACAAGAGCAAAAAAAGCTGCAACTAATACAAAACGTAGCATGCCAATCCTCCGTCACATGAGACTTAAAATTTAAACGTTGTTCTCAAAGCACCGACAAAAGTATCGTCATTTTGCTCGGGCGGATGGATATATGTCACAGCAGGTGTTGTTATAACGGGGTCCTGATCCGGATTTGAAATATGCGTCACCAGCCGAAGCGGACAACCACTGGCCAGAGTAGAATAAGGCACATCAAAAACAGATCCTAAACCTTTTACACCTTTTGTCGCGGTACCAAAAGCAAGCGTAGACCAAATCGCATTTTCCGGTTCTTCATACCAAACGGCCAAACGTTTCGTATCACGACCGAAACTAACTTCTTCACCATGTCTATGCTCGACAAGCTCTCCGTCTTTCCAGCGCTTATAGTCCCACCAGACAGTCAGTTTCCAATCACGATAGAGCTCAAGGATCAAATATTCCTTGGGCAAATAAATATTTCCTGCACCATCTTCAAGCCACTGTGCATGAAAGGTTCCATCACCAGGTGAGCCTTCAATTTCGGTACTAACCGTTAGTTCATCTGTTCCGGTAAATGCTGTCCGGAAACCAAGCTTCGTGCCGCCAAAATCACCGTAGTTAAAATCACCATATCTGGATGTCGGGTCTCTGACTTCTTTAGGTTCTTTACTCTTCGAACCTCCTCCTCCGCCAAGAGATAAACCAGAACCACCTAAAGCATTGTTCAGCGCGCCCATGGCCATGCCTTTTGCTTGATCCTTTACTTTATTGGTAAATTCAGCACCGGATCCAACCTCGCTATTTGCGCCAATCGTAATAGCTGGCGTTACATCTGGGAAGGCGCAAGCCTGCTTGTTCTCGGCCTTAGGTTTAGGTCCGCATTCTTTAATACAATCATTATAAAGCGCCAAAGTTGCATCAAAATTGGCCATGATCTTTTCTGTATTACGGCCTGCGCGATCAATATCTTCATCCAGCTCTTTATTGTGCTCCATAAGGTTGTCTAACTGGTTTTTATCAACCTCCCTGAGCGCCTCTATATCCGCAGTACTGAATGCTCTAATACGCTCGATTTCGGCATTGTTCAGAGCCTTCTTTGCTGTCGCCTTGGCTATATTGGACTGCTCAATAAAAAGCAGATTGGGGATTTCGTTCAATCTCTGCGATAATTTTGCACAACGGTTACAAACAGGATCATATGGCCCTTTCCATTCAATCGGCAAATCCAGATCGTCAGCCAATAAAACCTGAGAACTACCATCAGCCGGCGTACACATTGTAAATTCACAAGTCTGGATTCCATCATCAAGATTTTTTGCCAGTACTTCTAGGGATCTAATCTGCTCTTTTAGTTTAGGCCGGACCTCGTTATACATTGTGGCATCTGCCATCTGAGTATTCAACATATTGGCAGCAACTTTTTCGTCTTCCTCTGATAAACGATCTCCCTTTTTACCATCAGTTAGATTCTTGTCCCTGAAATTACTTCCAGTTGTCGTATTTCGGGAGTTTTGAAAACTTTGTTCTATATTTCTAACTTCAAAGCGCAAATTCATTAATCCGCGCGCCAGATCATTATAGGCGTCTACCAGATTTTGACATTCCTTACATTCAGTCTTTCTATTCACCCAGATAATGGGGTGAATGTAAGAAGCTTGAGCAGCTAAAGAGAAACAACTAAACCACCCTTGGTGATTTATGTCCTGTGTCTGAGACTGTGGGCCTTTACAGTCTTTATCTAGGCCCATGGGATCGAAAGTGCTCCTTTGCGATTCCATATATTCTTTTTTGAGCGCATCAAGCTCTTTAATGACATCATCATACTTGACGTTGGGCACCTGGCTATCCAAAGGCGTCCCTTCTGCTGCAAAAGTAGATTGATTACCGGATAACAAAGCAATAGCCAGAAGCATAAAGAATAGACGAGTCATAATTCCCCTCACTCGTTAAATATATGAATAGAAAGCATTATTAAGCGCCCTGAATACGCTACTGTCAACCAACTTCTATAAATATGAAAAAATAAAATAGTTGTCTCGTATTGTATTTTTTAAAAGCATAGATTTAAAAACTCTGATAGCATTTCAGTTATATTGAAGCGTTGGTCACAGCGCTTTTACCACCCTTTACGGACATACAAATATGAGACTGATTTTAGCGACGGCGTGGCCGCTCCTTTTGGGAATGTTGCTGATTATGATGGGGCACGGGCTGCAAAGCACGCTGCTGGGTCTGCGCGCGTCTGCCGAAGGGTTTTCCGTCACGGCGACCGGCTTCATTATGTCGTTATATTTTATTGGCTTTTTGATCGGATCTGTTTACGTACCGAAATTGATCGGTGGTGTCGGCCATATTCGTGTGTTTACGGCCATGGCCTCGCTGGCCTCCATTACAATCCTGATGCACGGTGTGTTTGTTGAGGAATGGTTGTGGGGACTCATACGTATTATTACGGGATTTACTTTTGCCGGACTTTATATTGTCACAGAAAGTTGGCTGAACGATGCCACCACCAATGAAACACGTGGCAAGATTTTTTCATCGTATCTGATGATCATTCATCTGGGATTGTTTAGTGGTCAATATTTTATTGGCCTGACCTCCATTGAAAATCTGAATCTGTTCGTGCTCGTTTCCGTTCTTGTGTCTTTGGCCGTTACACCCATAGCCTTAAGCCGACGCCCGGCACCATCCTTTGATTATGTGGAGCCATTTCCACTCAAACGCTTGCTGACCATTTCACCATTGGGTGTGATCGGTATTTTTGCATCCGGGGTCACGGGCGCAACATTCTTTGTAATCGGAGCCGTGGCAACAGCAGAAATGGGTTTTAGCGCCACACAATCCGCGACCTTCATCGCTGCTTACGTTTTGGGAAGCGCTTTTATCCCACCTGCTACAGGCTGGCTGTCAGATAAAATCGGACGCAGACGGGTCATTATAGGAAGTACAATTTTAGCCACTATATTCGTATCCGGTGGCTTCTTCTTACAAAAAGAAATGCTATACGGTGTTGCATTCTTAAGTGGTGGTTTTATTGTCTCACTTTACGGGCTTTGTATCGCCTATATGAATGATCACCTGGAACCACAACAATTTGTATCTGCAAGCGCAGCTATGATCTTGGTCAACGCAGCCGGTGCGGTTTTCGGACCAGTCATTTCAACGTTTTTAATGGATATGTTCGGCCCACAGTCTTTCTTCGCATTTTTAGCGGGTGTACTGCTTAGCGTGACAATCTTTGCGCTCTACCGAAGTAATGTCACACAAGCAATCCCGATCGAAGAGCAAGCAGACTTCGTTCCAGTTCACCAGAACACGGCCGCTACTGTTATTCAGATCGCAGAAGATGACGAAGAAGAGAATGAAAAAGACGTCGATAAGTTTGAATATGCGAAGGGCTAAATTTCTCTACGCCGCCTTGTCCGCTTTCAAACGCTCGATACCTTCAAGGATCAGTTTTTTGGCTTCTTCCGCATCACCCCAACGGATGGTTTTTGACCACTTACCTTTTTCAAGATCTTTGTAATGTGTGAAGAAATGTTCAATCTGTTCGCGTAAAATCGGACGCAACATTTCGTAATCATCGACATTGTCAAAATAAGGGTGCAGTTTGGGGATAGGCACACCAATGATTTTTTCATCCATGCCGCTTTCATCTTCCATCACCAAAACACCAACAGGGCGCGCGGGCAAAACCGCACCCGGCATAACTGGCGTACGCCCAACGACCAAAATATCAACCGGGTCACCGTCATCCGACAATGTCTGTGGAATAAAACCGTAATTTCCGGGGTAATACATGGCTGTATGCAAAAAGCGGTCAACAACCATTAGACCTGTTTCTTTGTCCAGTTCGTACTTGACCGGATCGCCCCCCATCGGATTTTCGATGATCGCGTTAACTTCTTCGGGCGCATTAGCCCCCATAGTAATACTTGAATACGGCATTTTACCCTCTGCTCGTCGTTATAATTCGTATGATGTGGCGGACTATCGCCTACTTTCCGAAAATCTTCAAGCCTTAACTTAAAAGGAGCTGGCCTTTTGGATTTCGGCTTTAATATCCTCGACTGTCGGACGCGTCTTATAACCCTCTTCTGCTAATTTTGCCTGAATAATTCCATCAGCGCTGACAATATAGACGCCAGGCTTCGGAATGCCGTATGCAAAAGTCCCAATTGCATGCTCATCATTCAAAATACCAAAGGCTTTGATAATCTCGGATGCAGGATCAGACAGCATCGTGTATTCAATGTCACTTTTGCGGGCAAAGGCCTGAAGCTTTTCAACGCTATCGTAACTGACGGATACGACAGGATATCCCAGCTGCTCCAACTCACCTGATGCATCACGGTATTCATTCAGCTGAACCTGACAATACGGGCACCAGTCGGCAGAGCGGACAAACACCAGCGTGATACCTTTTTGCCCTTTAATGGCTTCAAAGGACTGCTCTTCACCATTTTGGTCATGCGCGATCAAATCATGTGGAATTTTGTCACCGATACCGGGTTCGGATTGCGCAAGAGCGGGAACAGCCAGCAAACACAGGCCCAAGGCCATTAAAAGATAAAAGCGGGTCATATCAGACCTCCTGAAAATGAAAAAACAACTCGTTCTATATAACGCTTTTTCAAAGCGCCGACCAGCGGGATTTTAAGCAGCCTGTGGAACAAGTTGAGGCTCTCTCGGCCAGCTGTAAATAGACCTGTCAATATTGTGACCCGCACCACCTACATTAAGGATATTTCGGTCTGCAGGAACAATACTTCTAAGGTTGCCTGCAACGGCTATCCGGCCATCTGCAAATGCCTGAGAATTACGGGCTCTTATTTCGGGGTCGGAAGGATACACGTAGTTAACAGTAACTGGATCTGTGCCATCTGAATTCACTTTAATGTCTCCAATGTAAGCGCCATTGCTTAAGTGGAAATTCATGACAGGGTCTTTTACACGGGTTAAGTAATCAATCGTCATTGCCTTAATGCTTGCTTCACTTTGCTTGGCTAAAAACTGTTTCCCTATATTGTTTAATCTTCTTTTATACTGCTTCATGTCACCACTATTGGCACATTCTTTCGCAGTTTCTCTTTCAGCATCACGTACTGCGGTTGTATCCAGAATCTCCTGACCTTTGAAAGCATAGAATTCCCGAACAGGCGACAATGTACTAACAAGCGTTTGACCTTGGAAACTCTGCGTCAAATCATTCACAAGCGCTTTACCACCTCCTTTTACCGCTGATGAAATTGTATATAGGGTAACACTATCGACACCTGTCAGTTCAGGTGCATAAATATCTACTCTTTTCTCAGGCCTTACCTTCATTTTTTTCTGGGGTTTTTCAGCTTTTAGAACTCCAACATCACCACGAATGTCTTTATAGGCAGGTTGCATATCTCCATTGACGGGCAAGACAGCGTATTTCACAAAAATTCCTGCTAAGACAAGTGGGCCTTCTTTGGTGTCAACAACAAGGGCATAAGCGGCTTTATCCTGATCTACACGCCCAACACGCGTTTTTCGCATTTCTTCAGTACCGGAAACAGGATGCACTTTTTCATTATCAACCAATTGCTGAAGAATAGCTTCATCTGAAGGTCTTACAGTGACAAGTCTGGCACGATTAATAAGCTTCTGACCAACAACAGTCATTTGCTCATTCAACTCATTTTTACGCTGCTCTAAAAAATCTTTTATAGGTGCATTATCCGGAAGGTCGATCTCTTTTCGAATGGCGCTCATCTCTCTAGAAAGAGCTCTATAACGATCATTAAGTGCACTCGCACGGCCTGAGGGAGTTAAATGCAAACTCGCTTGGGTTGCACTTGCTCTGTCTCTCGCACGTCGTATAACTGCCCGTGCTGATTGCACGGCAGCTTTCATATCTGATGTTGAAAATTGAACACCCATATTTAAATCACCACTCTATTTATTATGACCAATTTTTACGACTATAGGTCGTAACTGTCAATGATTTTGATGTCGTTATGGCACGAAAATTGCTCTATATTGCAGTATATTATTAAGAATTGGATCAAAATATGCCCCATAGCCTCACTTTTGCAGTTATTTTAACAATTTCCGCCTTAACCTTGGCGGGTTGTACCCAACTCAAACAGGTCACAGACACGATTGCAGAGGATTGGAATCAGCAATTCGGAAATGCCGAAGAAGAGGCGAGAATAGAGGCCGAACGCATCCATATCTATAATTTCGATACATTTGTGTGTGACGGCGCCCGCCAATTGGTGGTGAGTTTCAGCCCAAGCGGTCTGAAAGCATCCATTATGTTTGAGAAAAAACAGCTATTGATGTCCCGCGATGTTCCGATCCAACCTTTCACCAATGCGCCTTACGCCATGTACATCATGGATGACGGTACATTGCTTTTGGAGAAACATTTCGATGTGATTTACAAGCACTGTAAACCGCTGGTGAATGATACGGTCGTGAAAGGTGTCGTGAAAAGCTATGATTACACGCCAACCATCACACCGGAAGAAGCGCGCGGCGATGAAATATTTCGTGAAGAAATGCGCAAATAACGCCTATCCGACGTAGTAATAATCCTTACGGCGATTTTGTGCCTTTTCCAGCAATTTCTGGATTTTATTGACCAGCACACCGTTTCTGAAAGGCTTAACCAGATAATCATTGGCACCTAGATTGAGACTAGCCTTCACTTGATCCATATGGTTTTCACCGGACAGCATCATCACCGGAATGTTCCGCGTTTGCGGATCATTCTTCAGGTCAGCCAGCAAAT